>JAFECH010000347.1 GCA_018242255.1 Pseudomonadota bacterium
GACTGAACATAAAAACCCCCTGGGATTGGTCCACTCTGAACATAAGAAAAGGGCATATCCCGCTCTAGAAAGAAGGACACGCGATTGCAGCGGCACGAGGGCATGGACGGCACCAATCCACATTGGCTGCGATCACCGGGCAATCTCGTGCCTAAAATGCGCAATGCGCTCACCGCCATCTGCGCCGTGTTCGCCGTTGCGCTGTCGGCAATGCCTTTCGGCGCATTTGCCGACGACCTCGCACAGCAAATCGCTGAATACCGGCAGAAGCTCGCGGTCTACAAAGAAGCGCGCGCCGCTTATGAGCAGCTGGCTGATCCTTACTGGACCGTCGTCGAGACTAAGAGAAAGCGGCGCATCGCCAAGCAGCGATCCGGCGACCAACCGACGGCCAGCGATTACGTTCTTGAACAGCCGCCGCTCTACACGGGACCGCCAAAACCCATCAACCCCGAAAGCCCTCGCGCCGAAGGCGAATATGTTCCTGTCGCCGCTGACTTCCTGGAACAGGCACAAGCGCACTTTGGCTTCACACCCGATCAGCCCTCGTCAGACGATGCGTACCGCAGAGCCTACGCGCGAGCCGCGCTAGCCGCAGGCCTGACGCCCGAGCAGTGCGTGAAAGTCTACGCTTTTGAATCGGGCGGCAATGGCGGCTACGCGGTTCAGGCGGGCCTCGAATACGATCGCCCCGGTGCGCGCGCCATCACGACCGCGCTCGGCTACAACCAGCTTCTGACGACCAACAGCATCGAGCTGCTCGCCGAAGCAGGCGACAAGATCCTCGCTGCGTTACGCGCCAAAGCGAGTAATGCCAGCGGCACACGTCAGGCTAAACTCGAAGACAAAATCGTAACCCTGAAGCGCATGATCGCCTTCAGCCGCAGCGTGCCGGATCGCTGGTCTGCCCATGCCCGGCTCGCGCGAACATCAAAAGGGCTGGCCATCCATGCGCTCATTCTCGATGTCGATGTCGGACCGCTGCTTCAGGTCCATAAGCTGTTGACGTCAGTGACCTACGCGAAGCGAAAAGGCTATAGCGCGCCGCTCACCGCCGCCGAGCTTGAGATGATGAACCTGACCGGAGACGGTAACGGCTTCGACATGGTCACGATGTCGGACGTGCTGCGCAGGAAAGTGCCGACGTCAAATTTCTTCCAGCAAGGCGGCTACGAGCGGAACCCTGTCGCCATCCGCAACAACACGGTCGCGAAGCTATTGGCCGCGACCGACGCCAAGATGGAGAGCGAAGCGCAATTGCCCGGCGCACGCGCTTTGGCGGCTGCGTTTGCGGAGGCCCAGTAAGCTACGAGCGCGAGGCGCGCTGAAGTCTCAATATCGCGACATAAGCTTCACGCTGGATTCCCGGCCGTCGCATACGCTCGGCCGAGAATGACGACAGGCTTCTAAACCAACCGGCTCTGCACTACGGCCGCGCTGATGAAGCTTGCGAACAGCGGGTGCGGCTCAAACGGTCGAGATTTTAGCTCGGGATGATACTGCACGCCGATGAACCACGGATGGTCCGGGTATTCGACCGTCTCCGGCAGCAAGCCGTCCGGCGATGTTCCGGCGACGCGCAGCCCCGCCCTCTCAAGATCGGCGCGATACCGCATATTGACTTCGTACCGGTGGCGATGCCGTTCCGAGATATCGTTCGACTTATAAATGCTCGCGATCTTGCTGCCTTCCGCAAGCAGCGCTTCGTAAGCGCCAAGCCGCATCGTGCCGCCAAGCTCGCCGCCCTGACGGCGCTGTTCCAGCTCGTTGCCGCGCATCCATTCCGTCATCATAGCGACGACGGGCTCTTTCGTCTCGCCGAACTCGGTCGAGCTCGCATCCTTGACGCCTGCGAGATTACGCGCAGCCTCGATGCACGCCATCTGCATGCCGAAGCAGATGCCGAAATACGGAACGCGCCGTTCACGCGCAAACTTCGCCGCGAGAATCTTGCCTTCCGAGCCACGCTCGCCAAAGCCACCCGGCACCAGAATGCCGTTGACGCCTTCGAGGTAAGGCGCGGGATCTTCACGCTCGAAAATCTCGCTCTCGATCCATTCGAGGCGCACCTTCACGCGATTAGCGATGCCGCCATGAACCAGGGCTTCGTTCAACGATTTGTATGCGTCCTTGAGGCCCGTGTACTTGCCGACAATCGCAATCGTCACCTGACCCTCGGGCTGCGCTACGGCGTGCGAGATAGTCTCCCAGCGTCCAAGGTCGGGCTTCGGCGCACCCGTGATGCCGAACGCGGCGAGCACTTCTCGGTCGAGTCCCTCACGATGATACGCGAGCGGAACATCGTAGATCGACGCGACGTCGAGGGCCTGGATAACAGCCTCAGGGCGCACATTACAGAACAGCGCGATCTTCTTGCGCTCGCCGACCGGAATTTCTCTGTCGGACCGGCAAAGCAGAATGTCAGGCTGAATGCCGATTGAGCGCAACTCTTTGACCGAGTGCTGCGTCGGCTTTGTCTTGAGTTCGCCCGCTGACGGAATGAACGGCATCAGCGTCAGGTGAATGAAAACCGACGCGCCGCGTGGCAGTTCGTTGCCGAGCTGACGGATCGCTTCGAAGAACGGCAAGCCTTCGATGTCGCCGACCGTACCGCCGATCTCGACGAGCACGAAATCGACGTCCTCGTTCCCCGACAGCACGAAATTCTTGATCGCATCGGTCACGTGCGGAATGACCTGGACGGTGCCGCCGAGATAATCGCCGCGCCGCTCTTTCGCGAGAATGTCCTGATAGATCCGCCCGGTCGTGACGTTATCCGACCGCTTCGCCGGCACGCCGGTGAAACGTTCGTAATGGCCAAGGTCGAGGTCCGTCTCGGCACCATCGTCCGTGACGAACACTTCGCCGTGCTGATAGGGGCTCATGGTCCCTGGATCGACATTCAGATAAGGATCAAGTTTCTTGAGCCGAACCGAATAGCCACGCGCCTGAAGAAGCGCGCCGAGAGCGGCGGACGCTAGGCCTTTGCCGAGAGAGGAGACCACGCCGCCGGTGATGAAGATATACCGCTGCATGGGCCTTGGTTGTGGCATACCCGCCCCCGGATTCGGAAGCGGTTTTTTGCGCCTTCACCAATAGAAAAGGTCGCAACGCTCAGAACTGAAACAAACGGGCCACGCTAAGTCCGTCCGCACCGCTGGGCGACCTCTTGTGTCGCAGCCGCCTGAACATCCGGCGGAACGCTCTCGGACGCCAGTTCCGCCTTGAGTTGTGCGGCGGTTTCTTTTGAGTTCCGCGCCGCCGGCGCTATCCCATCCCGTCCGTAGGTCACGTCGATCGAAACAACCCGAAGGTCTATCGGCTTGATATTGATGACCTTACCTTTTTCAGTCGTCTTCGTTTTTCCGCACTTGAACGTGGTCTGCGGGGGCGTCGCGGTAAACGTTCTCTGGTGCTGCTGGTCGCCATAATCGGCTGCGGCAGCCATCGCTATCTTGGTCAGCCGATCGCTGGGCGTGCTCGGCGACCCCGCAGCAGTGACATGAAGGCTACCGTCGGTATTCTGTGAAATGCTGTACCCGGCTGGCGCAAACAGGTTGGCCGCCTGATAATCAGTCACCGAGGCTGTTGTCAGATCGCTCAAGGTCGAGCCGCATCCACCGAGTCCAAGAGCTGCGACGACGCCCGACGCAGCCAAAAGAGCTGTGATGGGCCGCACAACGCGCAACCCGACCGATAGCTTACTTATGCTCGTATCTACCATGATGAAGTCCCCCACACCGGCGCACATTTGCAGGGAACCAAGCGAGGGTCCAGACCCTCGCAGTCTATAGGCTCAAATCACGCACATAAAACGTGCAGAAACCAAACTATTGGTTTTGAGGAACGAGCGGTCCGTGCGGCTGTTCGAGCTTGTCCAGAATACCACCGCGGCTTGGCTCGGACTTGGCGCCCGAAGCCGGTGCCGTACCGTTCGCAGGGGCCGTCGCGCCTGGAACCGAATCGAACACCGAACCGCGCTGCGCTGAGTGATTTGCAATCAGCGTCAACAGGATGCTGGTCGTGAAGAAGGCCGCAGCGAGGCCAGCCGTGGTCCGCGTCAGAAGGTTGGCCGTACCCCGGCCTGTCAAAAAGCCACCGGCACCGCCGCCGCCGCCGATTCCGAGGGCGCCGCCCTCCGATTTCTGCAGCAAAACCACGCCGACGAGCGTCGCAGCGATCATCAAATGAATGACGAGAAGTACGGTAGCCATGAAAGTTCGGTTCCAGAAATGTTCGAGCGGAGACCCGTTGAGGGACGGGCTATACACCACCCTCGCTCAATGGACCAGTCCTCAAATCCGCGCCGAAAGACGTTCCGGCTCAATTACGGCATTTGGGGCGTATTTGCAGTCAATTCAAGGCGCTGCCCAGGGCAAAACCTCACCCTCGGCGACCGACGAGCCACCTGCCGACGTGCTGCCGGATGAACCATTCGACTCTTTGTCGTCAGACTTCTTCTTGGTCTTAGACGATTTCACTGATTTGCTTTTATGAACCGTCTTTTTGGTCGTCTTCTTAGCGGCCGTTTCCTTGCTGTCCGAACCTGCCGCCCCCGGCTTTGGCGGATCCTTGGCGACGGGCGCCGTCGGATCGGCATCCGAATTGATTTCGATCCGCGCCGCAGCCTCGCTGGCGCGCTTGGCTTCGGCCGTCACCTTCGCGTCACGGCAGCCGAACTGCACCTGCTCATCAAGTTCAAGATAGTGCTGGATCTCCCGCAGCCGTTCCGGCGATAGGTTGGCTTTGCCCCAGGCGGCGCCCTTGCTCATGTCGTTAAGCACGCCGGACTGGCGAAACTTGATCTGCTCGAGCCTTAGAGCGTTGCAAGTTTCCGGATCGAGCTTCGGCTTCGTGGCCCAAGCGGCGCTCGGCGCGAGGGCCAGAGTAGCAACAAGCATGGTTCGGCGAAAAAAGTGCATCAGATATTCTCATAAGCCCAAACTATGGCGAGAAAATCGCTCGCCTTGAGGCTGGCGCCGCCAACGAGGGCGCCATCGACGTTTTCCACCGCCATCAGCGTCGCCGCGTTGTCGGGTTTGACGGACCCGCCATACAGAATACGCATCTTCCCGCCTTCCGTACCGAACTGCGCCGTCAGGCGCGCGCGAATCGCTCCATGAACGTCTTTCACGTCTTCTGGAGACGGCGTCAGCCCCGTTCCTATGGCCCACACGGGCTCGTAAGCCACGACCGTGTTCGCCGCGGTCGACGATTGCGGCATCGAATCCTCGAGTTGCCCACACACCACGGCAAGCGTCGACCCCGCGATTCGCTCCGCATGCGTCTCGCCGATACAGACGATCGCAGTTAGCCCGGCGCGATGAGCGGCTTCGGCTTTCGCCCTGACGTCCGCACTCGTCTCGCGATGATCGGTCCGCCGCTCTGAATGCCCGAGGATGACCGCCGACGCTCCGGCGTCTTTCAGCATTTCGGCGGCAATATCGCCCGTATGGGCGCCGGATGGCTTGGGATGGCAGTCCTGCCCGGCCAACAGCACGGGGCCGTCCCCCAGCGCCGCGGCAAACCCGGCGATAAGCGTCGCGGGCGGTGCCATCATCACGTCGGCAGGGACCGACGCGAGGGGGCCCAGAACAGCGTCGCGCACGGCAATGGCCTCGCCGAGGCTCGCCTTCAACCCGTTCATTTTCCAATTGCCCGCAACCAGAGGCCGAATTCCGCGCCCTGTTTTCCCCATGCCGATCCTCGTTTTGCGGACGCTAACATGCCTTCTTTAGAGGCTCACCCCAGTGAACACTCCGTAACCTCATCAGAGGCACCCTTGCAATCCGAAACGGCCTGGGCTTCATATCACGCCCATCCAACCCCGCGCGCCGCGCGGAAACTGCCATTCGAAGCCTGCTGACCTTATGCCGTCCTGCGCGGCTGCGTCACGCTTCCATCAACGGGACGTCATTACCCATGCTCGAAGCTCTCAGACGCGGCGCCCAAACCCGGGTCGCCAAGCTGCTGTTCGGACTGCTCGTCATGAGCTTCGGCATCTGGGGCGTCCATGACGTATTCAACGGCTGGGGCCGCGGCTTCGTTGCCAAGGTCGGTGGCACCGAGATTTCAGACGAGGAGTTTCGCCGGACCTTCCAGAATGAACTCGATCGGTTATCGCAGCAGGCCGGACGCCGTATCACCGCCGAGCAAGGCCACGCTTTCGGCCTCGACCGCCGCGTCCTGGCGCAGCTGATTGCCGGTGCCGCTGTCGAAGCGCACGCCAAACAGCTAGGCCTCGCGTTGTCTGACAAAACGCTCGTCGAAGGCATTCAGTCCGACCCGGACTTCCAGACCGACGGCAAATTTACGCGACAGAATTTCGATGCGCTGCTGCAGCAGCTCGGCATGAGCGAGCGCGGCTTCCTTTCGTTGCGCCGCAAGGACGAACTGCGCGCGGCCATCATCCGCTCCATGGTCGAAGCTCAGACGGTTCCCAAGCCGCTGTTCGATCTGATGCACGCCTACGATCAGGAAAAGCGCGTCATCGAATGGGTCAAGATCGACCCCGACGCCGTGACGGTGGCAGATCCGACGGAAGCCAAGCTCAAGGAACTCTACGACAAGGACAAAACAAAATATATGACGCCTGAGTATCGCAAGATCCAGGTGCTCACGCTCGACGTCGACGCGCTGAAGAAGCAGATCAACATTACCGACGATGAGATCGCCAAGGCCTATGAGGCGGCCAAATCGACCTACGACACGCCTGAAGAACGGCGCATTCAGCAGATCTCATTCAAGGACAAGGCGACGGCTGAAGCCGCGCTGAAGGCTCTTCGCGACGGCACGAAGACGTTCGGCGACATCGCCAAAGAAACCGGCGCCAAGGATACCGACGTCGATCTCGGCCTCGTTGCGAAGAAGTCGCTGATCGATCCGAAGGTCGCCGACGTCGCGTTCTCGCTCGAAAAGGACAAATATTCCGATGTCGTCGAAGGCCGCTTTGCGACCGTCATCCTGCGCGTCACGCAGATCGTGCCGGGCGTGACCCGCACTCTCGCCGACGTCAAGGACCAGGTTCGCGATAAGCTCGCCACTGAAAAGGCCAAGGCCGAATTGCAGGATAAGCACGACGAAATCGAAGACAATCGCATCGCCGGCAAGTCGCTGAAAGAAATCGCCGACAGCATGAAGCTGCCGTTCAAGGAAATCCCGGCGACCGACGCCACTGGCCTTGGCCCAGACGGGAAGCCGGTGATGGACACGCCAAACCTTCGCAAGATCGTCTCGCGCGCCTTCGCGCCTGACAGCAGCAACGACGATGCAGGTATCGAGCTTGGAGACGCCGGCTTCGCATGGGTCAACGTGCTTTCGACCGACGCGCCAAAGCAAAAGTCGTTCGACACCGTGAAGGACCAAGTCAAAACCGACTTCATCTCGGCTGAGCGCCATCGTCTCATCGACGAACTCGCCAAGAAGCTCGCAGCCCGCGTCAACGCTGGCGAGCCGATGACCGCTATTGTGGCGGAAGCCAAAAACCCGGTCGAGAAGACCGATCCGATCACGCGCAAGACCATCCCGCCCAGCGTGTCTCAGGGCGTCGTCACCCAGGCGTTCGCTCTGGCGCAGGGTAAGGCGAGCTATGGCCCGTCGCCGGACAACACGACCGAAGTTGTGTTCAAGGTCGCCGATGTTATTCCGGCGCCGCCGGCGTCGTTGACGGAAACTGACGAGTTGAACAAACAGCTCGATCAGGAACTCGCGAACCAGACGCTGACGGAATATACCGAAGCATTGAAGAAACAGCTTGGCGCCTCGGTCAACGAAGCTGAGTTGAAGTCGGCAATCGGCGTTAGTGACCAGTGAGATTGACGTGAGCGTCCTTTCGGCCCTGCCCGCAACGGAAATCTGTCCGCCTGCTGATGCGTTCGCGCGCGTCTACGACGCGGGCAAGCCTCAGGTCGTCTGGACGCGCCTTATCGCCGATCTCGAAACCCCGGTTTCAGCTTACCTGAAGCTCGCCGAGCATCGCGCGATGAGCTTCCTGCTGGAATCCATCGAAGGCGGCTCAGCGCGCGGACGCTATTCCGTCATCGGCTTGGCTCCGGACCTCATCTGGAAAGCGAACGGCGACACCGCCGAAATCAATCGCTCGCCCGAAGCCAACCCAAGCGCCTACCAGCGCGACGACCGGCCGACGTTGCAATCGCTGCGCGATCTGCTGCAGGAAAGCGCGATCGCCTTGCCTGAAGCGCTGCCGCCGATGGCCGCCGGTATTTTCGGCTACATGGGCTACGACACCGTCCGGTTGATCGAGAACCTGCCGGAGATGCTTCCCGACACGCTCGGCGTGCCGGATGCAATCCTGATCCGCCCGACGTTGATGCTGATCTTCGACAACGTCAAAGACGAGATGATCTTGGTCTCGCCCGTCCGGCCGCATCCCGATATCCCTGCGGAAGACGCTTATGCGACCGCACTGAAACGCATCACCGCTGCGATTGAGCGTCTCGAAGCGCCTCTGCCGCGTCCGACGTCGGCGCCGTCGGTAAGCAGCGCACTGCAAGAGCCGCAATCGAACACCACGCCCGCCGAATACATGGCGATGGTCGCGAAGGCGAAAGAATACATCAAGGCCGGCGACATCTTTCAGGTCGTCCTCTCGCAGCGCTTCTCGGCGCCGTTCGATCTTCCGTCCTTCGCGCTCTACCGCGCTCTGCGCCGGCTCAACCCGTCGCCGTTCCTCTTTCATCTCGATTTCGGCGATTTGCAGCTCGTTGGTTCCTCACCTGAAATACTCGTGCGCGCCCGCGACGGTGTCGTCACGATACGCCCTATCGCCGGAACTGCGCGCCGCGGCGCCACTGATGCCGAGGACAAGGCGCTGGCCTCGGCGCTACTTGCCGATCCGAAAGAACGGTCCGAGCATTTGATGCTGCTTGATCTCGGCCGCAACGACGTCGGCCGCGTGTCCGAGCCCGGCTCCGTCACGGTCACCGACAAGTTCATCATCGAGCGCTACAGCCACGTGATGCACATCGTCTCGAACGTCATCGGCAAGCTCGATGAGAAGAACCACGATGCCATCGACGCGCTGATGGCGGGCTTCCCGGCGGGCACCGTGTCTGGTGCGCCGAAGGTCCGCGCCATGGAAATCATCGCTGAATTGGAGAAGGGCAAGCGCGGACCTTATGCGGGCTGCGTCGGGTATTTCTCCGCCAACGGCGAAATGGATACCTGCATCGTGTTACGGACGGCGATCCTGAAAGACGGCATGATCCACGTGCAGTCCGGCGCCGGCATCGTGCACGACAGCATTCCCGAGAACGAGCAGCAGGAATGCATCAACAAGGCTATGGGCGTCGTACGCGCCGCTGAGGAAGCCGTGCGCTTCGCGTCACGCTCGTCGAACGCGCCGTATTCAAGCCGCTGATTTCCCCGTTCCGCGCGGTTTCGACTCCGTCTTCCAGCGCTTGGCCCAAGCCCGCTGCCACGGCGACCACTTCGGCCGCCACAGCAGGCTGACGACGCTGTGCCAAAGCGCGTAGACCGGAAACCAGAACAGCACCCTGATTGGCAGCACGCCGAGCGCAAAGATCCAGCGCTGCATCCGTTTCGAGGCAGCCGAGCCATAGCGCTGCGTCCGCGCCTTGACCCACCCCCGCACCTTGTCCTCTCCGAGAACGCGCTCGGCAACCCGCAAGCAGATGAAGGCGACCACGGCCAGCGGCAGCAGCAACCACAGCACGATCCATAAAATTTGTACGATCACCCACCAGACGATGCTGGCGATGAGACCCAGAATCCAGAAAAGCGGCGCCAGAAGGTAATCCATTGCTGATGGACCTTGTCATGACGACGGCGCGAATCTATGGCCTATCGCTTAACGCCGCGAGAGACCTGCTATAAGGTCCGCTCGTCGCACAACGCCAGCCTAAGGCCGAAATGCTGTCACTCGCCCTTCTGCGCCATGCCAAATCGAGCTGGGACGCCACCGACATCGACGATTTCGATCGGCCTTTGAACGATCGAGGAAGAATGGCGGCCCCAATGATGGGCGCCGCGCTGAAAGAGCTGAATTTCGTTCCCGACCTCATTCTCTGCTCGTCAGCAAAACGCACCCGCGAAACGTTGGCCCTCATCACCCCTCACGTCAAAGCCGCCGAAGTGACGTTCGACGATCAGTTGTATCTCACCAGTCAGGAAATGCTTTATGCCCGGCTGAAAGCAGTCCCGGTTGGCATTAAGCGGGTGCTTATGATCGGTCACAACCCAGGCATGCATGGGCTGGCGCTGTATCTCACCGGCACCGGCGACGCCAAGTCGATTTCACGCCTGGAAGACAAATTTCCCACCGGCGCCCTCGCGATATTCTCGTTCGAGCAAACGAACTGGCAGGACCTGCTTCCGGCTTCCGGCCGTCTTGAAGCCTATTTGACGCCCCGCGACCGCGCCGAACGACTGCAGACCTGAACGCTGCAAACGTTGAAACGAAGGTCACGATAGCCATATTTTTCCGTGTCGCGCGCATGTCATGGTCTGCTAGAAGGGCAGCGCGCACGTCGGATGTCGGCAGACCAAGGGCCAATATGCTGATCCTGATAGATAACTACGACAGCTTTACCTACAATCTCGTCCATTATCTGGGTGAGCTTGGCACCGAAAGCGTCGTAATTCGCAACGACAAGGTTACCGCCGAAGAGGTTCTGGCCCAGAAGCCGAAAGCGATCGTGCTTTCGCCTGGCCCCTGCACCCCCAACGAAGCAGGCGTCTGCCTCGACCTCATCAAGAAGGCAGGCTCGACCATTCCGCTGCTCGGGGTCTGCCTGGGTCACCAAGCCATCGGCCAAGCCTACGGCGGCAACGTCATCCGCGCGCCGTCTCCCATGCACGGCAAGCTGTCGACCATCACCAACACCGGCCAGGGCATCTTCAAGGGCCTGCCGAAACGCTTCGAGATCACCCGCTATCATTCTTTGATCGTCGATCGTGCGACGCTGCCCGATTGCCTTGAGGTAACTGCCGAAACGGACGATGGCCTGATCATGGGCCTGCAGCACAAGTCGCATCCGGTCCACGGCGTGCAGTTCCACCCCGAGAGCATCGCCTCCGAGCAGGGACACGCCCTACTCGCCAACTTCCTCGATCTCGCAGGACTTGCTCCCAAGAGCCGCAAGGCAGCCTGACCCGTGACAGAAACCGGCACCGTCACCAACCCGGCGCGCGAACTGAAGCGCCTCATGAACCGCATCGCCGAAGGCGAGTCGCTCGGCGATGAGGGCATGCTGCAGGCGCTCGACCTGTTGATGTCGGGCATCGCCCCGCCCGTCGCGATGGGTGCCTTCCTGATGGGCATTCGCGTCCGCGGCGAGACGACGGAAGAAATCACCGGCGCCGCCAGGTTTATGCGCAACCGCATGACGACGGTCGATGCTCCGCCGGGCGCCATCGACATCGTCGGCACAGGCGGCGACAGCCGCGGTACCTATAACATCTCGACAGCAGCCACGTTCGTTGCGGCCGGCGCGGGCGCCATTGTCGCCAAACACGGCAACCGCGCAGTCACATCGCTTTCCGGCGCCTCAGATGTTCTTGGGGCACTTGGCGTCAAGCTCGACGTGCCGCCGGTCACGGTTTCGCGGGCGATTGCCGATGCCGGCGTCGGTTTCCTATGGGCGCCCCTCTATCATCCGTCCTTCAAGACTTGGGCGCCAATCCGCACTGACCTCGGACTGCGAACGATCTTCAATCTGCTCGGACCGCTGTGCAATCCGGCGCAAGTGACGCGCCAGATCCTCGGTGTCTACGACCGCAAGCTTGTCGAACCGATCGCCGAAGTACTGCGCAAGCTCGGCTCCGTTCATTCCTGGGTCGTACACGGCGCAGATGGCATGGATGAGTTGACGACGACCGGCGTCACTCACGTTGCCGAACTCAAGGACGGTGACATCTACGCCTTCGACCTGACGCCGGAAGACGCGGGCCTGAAGCGCAGCACCATTGAAGCGCTGAAAGGCGGCGACGCCGCCACCAATGCCGCTGCGATCCATTCGTTGTTGCAGGGCGAGCCTGGCCCCTATCGCGACATCGTCGTGCTGAATACTGCCGCCGCGCTCGTTGTGGCTGGCAAAGCGGACGGGCTGCCGGACGGTATCGCCAAAGCTGAAGCATCCATCGACAGCGGTCGCGCCGCCCGAGCGCTCGACCGCCTCGTCGCGGTAACGAATGACCGGATCTAAGTCATGGCCGACATCCTCGACAAAATCACCGCCTACAAGCGCGAGGAAGTCGCGCGCGCGAAGGCAATAAAGCCGTTGCGCGTCATCGCCGAATACGCCCGCTCCGCGCCACATGTACGCCCGTTTGCAGGTGCCATCGCGACGAAGCACGCCGACAAGAAACCGGCGCTCATCGCCGAGATCAAGAAGGCTTCGCCTTCGAAGGGACTCATCCGCGCCGACTTCGATCCGCCCGCGCTTGCGAAAGCCTATGAAGCCGGCGGCGCAGCTTGCCTCTCGGTCCTGACAGATCGCCCGTCGTTCCAGGGCGCGCCGGAGTTCCTCACGGCCGCGCGCGAAGCAACATCGCTTCCCGTGCTGCGCAAGGATTTCATGATCGATACTTATCAGGTCGCCGAAGCCCGCGCCTGGGGCGCCGACTGCATCCTGATCATTCTTGCCGAAGTTGACGACGCGACGGCCCACGACCTCGCCGAAGCAGCGAAAGACTGGGGCATGGACGCCATCGCCGAAGTCCACAACGCCGCCGAGCTCGAGCGCGCTCTGAAGCTCGACTGCCGCCTGATCGGCATCAACAATCGTAATCTCAAGACGTTCGAAGTGACGCTCGCAACGACCGAAGACCTAGCGCCGCGAGTGCCGCCCGATCGCATCGTCGTCGGCGAAAGCGGCATCTTCACGCCAGCTGATCTCGCGCGTCTTTCCAAGGTCGGCGTCAATACGTTCCTGGTCGGCGAAAGCCTGATGCGTCAATCCGACGTGACCGCCGCGACCAAAACCCTGCTCGCGCCGGCATCATGAGCAAACTCTCGCACATCGACGACAAGGGCGATGCCCGCATGGTCGACGTGTCGGACAAGGCCGTGACGGCACGCCATGCCATCGCCGAAGGTTTCATCGCGATGCTGCCCGAGACGCTCGCTCTCGTCGAAACCGGACAGGCCAAGAAGGGCGATGTTATTGCGGCCTCCCGTATCGCCGGGATCATGGCGGCCAAGCGCACGCATGAGCTGATCCCTCTCTGTCATCCGCTCGCCATCACGAAAGCGACCGTCGATTTCGAGATCTCGCATGCGCCGACCGGCATTCGCGTCACGGCGGCAGTGAAGGTTTCCGGCCAGACGGGCGTCGAAATGGAGGCGTTGACGGCCGTGTCCGTAGCCTGCCTCACGCTCTACGACATGCTGAAAGCCGTCGATCGCGGCATGGTCATCAGTGACGTGCGCCTCGTAGAAAAAGCGGGTGGCAAGTCCGGCACCTACAAAGCCGGTCCGCGCCCGGCAGGTGGCTGACGCATGGCATTGCTTCCCGTTTCCGTCGCGTTGCAGCGCATCCTGGAAACCGCCAGGACGCTGCCTGCCGAGACCGTCGATCTGCTCCATGCCCGCGGGCGCACGCTGGCAAGCCCGGTCATTTCGAAGGTCGACAATCCCCCTTTCGACGCGTCCGCCATGGATGGTTACGCCGTTCACGCTGACGATATCGCAACCGTTCCCGCGACGCTCAACATTGTCGGCGAATCCGGCGCGGGCCATCCGTTCGACGGTGCGCTTGGCAACGGCCAAGCCGTCAGGATTTTCACCGGCGGCCGCGTGCCGCCGGACGCCGATGCGGTAGTCATCCAGGAAAACACCGAGGCGTTAGGTCCGACGGTGACGGTTCTCGAAACAGCGAAGCGCGGCGCCAACATACGGCCCAAAGGCCAGGACTTTACGAAAGACGAGTGCATCATCGAAGAGGGCCGTCTTCTGACGGCACGCGATGTTTTGATCTCGGCATCCTGCGGATACGGCGAGCTTTCCGTCATTCGCAAACCCGTCGTGGCGATCATCTCAACCGGTGACGAACTCGTCCCCCCGGGAAAGCTTTTGGGCCCCGGCCAGATCTCCGGGTCGAACGCCTACGGTCTCGCCGCCGTGGTCGAAGCGGTAGGTGGCGAAGCACGCTTCCTCGGCATTGCCCGCGATTCCCTTGCCTCACTCGAAGAATTCATTTCGGCTGCCGGCGACGCCGATGTTCTGGTGACGAGCGGAGGCGCATCCGTCGGAGACCATGATTTGGTTCGACCGGCCCTCGAGAACGCAGGCGCCAAGCTCGACTTCTACAAAATCGCTATGCGTCCCGGAAAACCGCTCTTCTTCGGCTCTCGGAACGTCGGCAGCCGATTGCAATACTGCCTCGGTCTCCCCGGCAATCCGGTTTCTGCAATGATTTGCGCCCGGGTCTTTCTCGTGCCGCTCATCAGTCGCCTGCTCGGTCGCGAAGCGCCGTTTGAAGCCATAGATGCTGTGCTGGCAGAACCTGTGCCTGCCAACGGCCCGCGCGAACACTACATGCGAGGCCTGCTGGATGTCTCAACCGCGCCAGCACGGGTAACGCCGTTCACGAACCAGGACAGCGGCCTCGTCAAATCTCTCCAGCGCGCCAACTGCCTCGTCGTAATCCCTGCGGACGCGCCGAGATTACCCGCCGGAACAACCGTGAAAGTATTTCGGTTGGATATTTGATCGCATGCTGAGTATCTTCAGCTGCAAACTTAAACGCGCCGAAAAATCAGAACTATTGTTGGATATGCGCGCGAAATTTATCGGCTCGTCGCGCTAAACTGCACTTTTCTGCTGGATAATTGTGCAGACCTGAGCCCTTTATTTCGGGAACATTCGTCTACCGCGTGACGTTTTTTGACAAACATATTTTGTCGCGAGGGCTTACTGTAATGCTCATTCATGTCGGATACGATATTGGACTTGAAGTTCCCGGCCCAACACCGCTGCTCTTGCTGCTCGATGTCCATCCCAGCCGCCGTCGCGACATAGTCTACGAAGATGCGCTCAACGTTCCCGATGTCGCTATCGAACGCGGACTGGATATTTACGGCAACCGCACGCAGCGCCTCGTCGCACCGCAAGGCTTACTGAAGCTAAGCTATCGCGCCGTGGTTCGCGATAGCGGAGAGTTGGAAGAAACGCCATTCGACGCCCGCGAAATCCCCGTCGCCGATCTGCCGAATTACGCCATGCACTTCCTCAGCGGCAGCCGCTATTGCGAAACCGATGAGCTGACGCAAATCGCGTGGCAGCTGTTCGGCAACGTGCCACCGGGGTACGCGCGAGTTCGAGCGATCTGCGATTTCGTGCACAATCATATTCGGTTCGACTATCAGCAAGCCCGGTCCACGCGCACGGCGTTCGAAGCATACAAAGAGCAAACCGGCGTCTGCCGTGACTTTGCTCATCTCGCCATCGCGTTCTGCCGCTGCCTCAACATTCCGGCCGCATACGTCAACGGCTATCTCGGAGACATCGGCGTGCCGCCCGACCCGGCGCCGATGGACTTCAGCGCTTGGTTCGAAGCCTATATTGATCATCGCTGGGTGACGTTCGATGCGCGCCACAACGTTCCGCGCACGGGACGCATCGTCATTGCACGCGGCCGCGATGCCGCCGACGTCGCAATGGTAACGTCGTTCGGCCAGCACAACCTGGCCGAATTTAAGGTCATCTGTGAGGAAGTCGCGCCCCAGCGCGCCGAACAACTCTCTTCACGGGCGGCTTAAACAAGCCCGCGCCCGACGGCCGACTCCCCACAGGGAGTCGTCCGGCGCAAAAAAGAACTAATCTTTCGCGCGTTCGACGTACGAACCGTCTACCGTCATCACGACGACGCGCGTGCCGGCGCCGATGTGCGGCGGCACCATCACGCGGGCGCCGTTCGACAGCTTAGCTGGCTTATAGGAAGACGAAGCCGTCTGGCCTTTGACGACTGGATCGGCTTCGACGATCTCAAAGGTGACGCGCTGCGGAAGTTCGACCGAGATCGGATTGCCTTCGTGCAGCGACACCAGGCACGTCATGCCTTCCTGCAGCCACTGGCCCTGATCGCCGAGCACATCCTTCGGAATGGTGATCTGGTCAAACGTCTCAGGCTGCATGAAGTTGTAGCCCATGTCGTCTTCGTAGAGGAAATTGAAGTCCTTTTCGTCGAGATAGGCGCGCTCGACCTGATCCGTCGTCCGGTAACGCTCGGTAACCTTCACCCCATCGGCGATGCGGCGCATTTCAAGATGCGTGACTGGTGTGCCCTTGCCCGGATGGATGTTTTCGGCATGCATAACAACAGCAAGCTTGCCATCCAAATCGAGCACATTGCCTTTGCGGACCGAGCTTGCAATAACCTTCACCACGGGTACGTCTCCGTTTCAATCAAAGCGCTGCAGCCGCCTCATGGGCGGCCAGCCGGCGGAAGCCTTCAGGGAATCTGTCGCGTCTCATACCCGCTTAGCTCCTTGCCGCCAAGTGCGGCAACCCTGTCCTGAACGCCCAATTTGCAAGCATGTCCCAGCAATCCCCCTGGTGGAGCCCCGAACGCCACGCCGACCGCCGCCCCTTTTTGGCCGGGCGGGGCCGTATCAAGGCCGCAATCCGTGATTGGTTCGTCTCACAGGGCTTCACCGAGGTCGAGCCGGGTATCCTGCAGATATCGCCTGGAAATGAAACGCATCTGCATGCCTTTCGAACCGATCTGATCGGCACCGATCTTTCTCGCGGCGAACTTTATCTGCATACGTCGCCAGAACTGGCGATGAAAAAGCTGCTGGCGGCGGGCGAAACCAAAATCTTCGCTTTCTCGCCGGTGTTTCGCAATCGCGAAGAGGGCGCACTGCATAGCCCCGAATTCACCATGCTGGAATGGTACCGCACTGAAGAGCCGTACCAAACGCTCTGGGACGACTGCGCCATGATCCTGAAGATCGCCGACGAGGCGGCGGATCGCACGGAATGGAGCTTTCGCGGTAAGACATGCAATCCCCGCATCCCGTTCCAGGCGCTGAGCCTGGAAGAAGCTTTCCTGCAAATGGCGGGAATGCCGCTACGGGAAACGGCATCCCAGAACATTCTTGACCGCGCGGCACTCGCTCTCGCAGCTGAAGCTGCCGGAGTTCGCATCGCCCCCGACGATACGTGGTCGGACATATTCAGCCGCGTGCTCGTGGAGAAGATTGATGTCCACCTCGGATCGCCCGCGCCGACGATCCTCTACGAATATCCCGTCGCGGAAGCAGCACTGGCGCGCCCCGTTCCCAATGACCCTCACGTCGCCGAACGCTTCGAACTCTTCGCGTGCGGCGTCGAACTCGCAAACGGCTTTGGCGAACTGACGGACGCCGACGAACAACGCCGCCGCTTCGAAATATGGATGTCGGAAAAGGAGCGGCTTTACGGCGAACGCTACCCGATTGACAATGATTTTCTATCGGCCCTGACCTTCATGCCGCCGTCGTCGGGCTGCGCGCTCGGTTTCGACCGACTTGTCATGCTCGCAACCGGCGCAGAACGGATAGATCAAGTATTATGGACACCCTTTCCTGATAAGAAGGCATAAGACGCAATGACCAAAGAAGTTCACACCGGCGGTTGCCAATGCGGAGCCGTTCGTTTTCGCGTCGAAGGCACACTGCCAGACGCCTCGATCTGCCATTGCCGGATGTGTCAGAAGGCGTTCGGCAGTTTCTATGCGCCGCTCGTCAGTGTGCGCGAGGCAGACTTTGTCTGGACGCGCGGCGCGCCGAAAAAATTCCAGTCGTCAAACGCTGCGGCGCGCGGCTTTTGCGCCGATTGCGGCACGCCACTGACGTACGAAGCACTGGACGGCCTTGCCATCGCCATCGGCGCTTTCGACGATCCCTCGACAATTGCTCCGAAAATTCAATGGGGCGTTGAAGCTGAGATTCCATATGTGCACGCACTACACGAACTGCCACGCAAGGGAACGCTTGAAGATCCCACCGCGGCGCCCTTTCTGAAAACGCTCGTCTCCTATCAGCATCCTGATCACGATACGGAGATCTGGCCGCCCAAATGACGCTGATCGAACGCAAGCTGACATCGATCGACGATCTCATCGACGCGGGCCTCGCCCGCGCCGAAGATCGCACCACGCTGCGCGATGTCAGCAAGCGTTACGCTGTCGCGATCACGCCCGCGATCGCTAACGCCATCGATCCGTCCGCAGTGGATGATCCACTTGCTCATCAATTCGTCCCGAGCGCCCGCGAACTCGAATTTCACCCGCGCGAGCGTGACGACCCCATCGGCGACCTGATCAAAAGCCCGGCGCCCGGCGTGGTTCATCGCTACGCCGACCGCGTTCTGCTGAAGATCGCGAGCGTCTGCCCGGTCTACTGCCGCTTCTGTTTCCGTCGCGAGATGGTGGGACCGGACAACGGCGAGGCGCTATCCGCCACCGAACTCAGCGCGGCCCTCGATTACATCTCGCGAACTCCGACAATTTGGGAAGTGATCCTGACCGGCGGCGACCCATTCGTGCTGTCACCGCGCCGCGTCCGTGAGATCTCGGAAGCGCTTTCTGAAATCCCACACGTTAAAATCTTGCGCTGGCATACGCGTGTGCCGATCGTCGATCCTCCGCGCATAACGGACGACCTTATTGCTGCGCTAAAAGCCACCCGACTGGCGGTGTTCATTGGATTGCACACAAACCATCCGCAAGAGTTGACTCCTGCTGCGCGCAGCGCAATCTCGCGCCTCGTCGATGCCGGTATTCCACTCATCAGCCAGACCGTGCTGCTCAAAGGCATAAACGACAACGCCGACATTCTGGAAGCCCTGATGCGCCACCTCGTCGAGTTGCGAGTGAAGCCGTACTACCTCCACCATGGCGACCTCGCACCCGGCACCGCGCACTTTCGAACAACGATCGCGGAAGGCCGGCAGCTGATGCGCGAACTACGCCGACGGCTCTCAGGCTTGGCGCTTCCGACCTACGTCCTCGACCTTCCGGGCGCGCACGGCAAGGTGCCTGTCGAGCGCCATTCAAAAACCGCGGCAGACGGCAGCGAAATTTTTCTAGATCGCGATGGGGCTACGCACGTCTACGAGGATGCCTGCACAGCTCCCGGCGTTCCCTGATCACAGCCGGCGATCAAATCCTGCGCCATGCGCTCGATAGAAAACGCGCAGGCGGTGGCACACCGTCTTCCAAATCAAGCGCATCGACGGCATCGAACCATTCGTCGCGCAGGCTCTGCGGCAGGTGCGTCCCGCACCATGGGCAATGATCAATCAAGACATAGGACGCTGTGCCGTCATGAATGATCAGCCCGTATTCGTTCATGACCTCATTGTAGACAATCAGTGAATCTGCACACGCAAATGGATCATCATGATCCCGGCATTCGAAGCGCAATGCATCGACCATCGAAGCGCAGCAGTGATGGACATTGCGACCGGGCGGCGCCCAAGGAAGATTTAGGGGCATCCAAAGCACCCGTCGCCCCGGAAATAGTGCCTTCGACATGTCCTGCGACCCCTTCCCACGCGGTCATTTCAGTACGTCGTCTTCGCAGCCGAGAAGGTAGTGAATCTACCGCAAAACAGAAGACGGCGCGCGTACAGAGTTTCGTGCCAATTCAGCTCGATGTTACATCCACCTCCTTTTTCGGCCGAATTCTGAACGCACCTCAACCCTTGTTGCCAAAACGCTTTCGCGTTGCGCTTTCCGTGGGTTCGGTGGCAAACTGACGCATATCAGGTACACGCCCCAAGAACCGGCGGACCTATGCAACGGAGGAAATATGAACGAGCAACCGCGGCGCGAAAAATTTTTCGGGGCCTGTCCTCATGATTGTCCAGACACATGCGCGATGATCTACGAGGTCCAGAACGGAAGCCTCGTCGAGGTTCGCGGTAACAAACAGCATCCAATGACCCGTGGCGGCCTGTGCGTAAAGCTCAAGGATTTCGCCGATCATCATCATAATCCCGACCGACTGCTCTATCCGCTGAAGCGCACCGGTCCCAAAGGCTCAAAAGAGTTCAAACGCATTTCCTGGGAGGAAGCCATTTCCGAGATCGGCGCGCGCTGGCGCGACATCATCGCGAAACATGGCGCTCAGGCGATCATGCCCTACAGCTATCTCGGCAACATGGGGCTCGTGCAGGGAATCAACTCCGGCGACCCGTTTTTCAATCGCCTGGGCACGACCGTGAACGAAAAAACGTTCTGCGCCTCGGGCTCTTCGACAGCTTGGCTCCTGACAGTCGGACCGACCGGTGCTGTTGACCCGGAAAGCTTCGTGCACGCCAAGTTCATCGTGATCTGGGCGTCCAATTCGATCTCGACCAATCTGCATCACTGGCCGTTCGTGCTCGAAGCGCAGAAGCGTGGCGCAAAGATCGTCGTCATCGATGCTTACCGCTCGCGCACGGCAAAGGCCGCGGATTGGCACATCTGCCCCAAGCCGGGCACCGATGGCGCACTGGCCATGGGCTTCATCAATTCGATCATCGCCCAAGGCTTGGTCGATCAGGACTACGTCGACAATTACACCTACGGCTTCCCTGAGCTGAAAGAACGCGCCGCCGAGTTCACGCCCGAATACGTTTCCCGCACGACCGGCGTGGCCGCCTCTGACATTGAAAAATTCGCTCGCGAATTTGCAACGGCGCAGCCATCGGTCATTCGCTTGGGTGTTGCGCTGGAACGCAGCGCCGGTGGTGGGCAAGCGATCCGCGCCGCCTGCAGCTTGCCCGCTCTCGTCGGTTCATGGCGTTACGTCGGCGGCGGCTTGCTGCAAATGCCGTTGTGGGATTTCCCGATCGATTGGGTAAAGGCCGCCCGACCCGACTGGATCAAACCCGGCACACGCGTCGTAAACAACTTGCGCCTGGGCGCAGCCCTGACGGGAGAAATGAAGCTCGATCCGCCGATCAAGAGCCTCTTCGTCTTCTGCACCAATCCTGTCAGCCAAGCGCCTGAGACCAACAAAATCGTCGAGGGACTTCAGCGCGAAGACCTGTTCACGGTCGTCGCCGAACACTTCCTCACCGACACAGCAAAATACGCCGACATCGTCCTGCCCGCCGCGATGGCCGGCGAAGCCGAAGATATGATGTGGTCATGGGGTCACTTCTATCTGACGTACAATCAGAAGGCCGTCGAACCGCCAGGCGAATGCAAACCGACGAGCGACCTCTGGCGAATGCTCGCGAAGGAAATGGGCTTCGACGATCCCGTCTTTAAAATGACCGACAGCGAGCTGTGCGCTGAGTACATCAATTGGACCGACCCGAAGATGGGCGGCATCGACATGGAGTATTTCAAAAACCACGGCTACTTCAAGATCGACGTCGGCCCAGCGGATACACGCACGCCGCATGCCCAAGGCAACTTCCCGACGCCCTCAGGCAAGGTCGAATTCCTGCTGCACGACGCCAAGAACTTCGTCGCTGGGCCGTTCCGCGCCATGTACGAGGGCGAACAATCGGGGGAAGCCGTCGATCCCCTTCCCGGCTTCGTGCCGCCGCGCGAAACCCCTGAAACGAATCCGGACCGCGCCAAGCTCTATACACTGAATATCATCTCGCCGAAGAGCCACGCCTTCTTGAACTCTTGCTACGCCAACGAGCCTCACAAGGTTAAAGTTCAAGGCGACCAGTTCGTGATGATTTCGCCGGGCGACGCCGAGCGGCGTTCGGTTCGCGACGGTGACCCGGTCCGCGTCTATAATGACCGGGGCGACTTCGAAGGCGTCGCGCGCGTGACGGACGATGTTCCCGATGGCGTGGTCGTCGCGACGCTGGGTTATTGGCGGTCGCTCAATCGCTCCGACGGCTCAGTCAATTGCATATCGTCGGACGCCTGGAGTGGACTAGGCCGTGCACCGACATTCTCCGATAACCTCGTCGAGGTGCAGCGCGTGAACTAACGTTTCCGGGCGCATTGCAATCGGACCTGGGCGGTATTGAATTGCCCAGGCCCCTGTTCCCTAGGTGACATTCCAAACAGCCCGATTACGCTAAAAACGAAGAAAAAGACGAAGCGACCGGCGTTGGCCCGTCGCCTCCCGGCAATGATGGAGTTTTATGTCACCCGGTCACGCGGCGCTTGCCGCGATCACCTATCTACTTGTGAAACATGCCGTCGCAGACTTCATCCTGCAATCGGATGGGATTTTCCGGCAAAAAGGGCACTATGGCGCCCCCGGCGGCCTGCTGCACGCCTTCATCCATATCGCCCTGACAGCGCCCGTTTTTTGGTTGTTTCCCGGCGGCACGCTGACCCTTGCCGCCGCCCTACTCGTCTGTGAATTTTTCCTGCACTATCATATCGATTGGCTGAAACAGCGGCTCGTCGCGTACGAAGGCTGGACGACCAAAGACACGGCATTCTGGTGGGCGCTAGGGATCGACCAGCTTCTGCACGGGCTGACTTACGTCGCGATTCTCTGGTTCTGGCTGCCCGCCAACTAATCCCAATGTGCATTTTTGCTTTGTGTCACCTTGCGCAGCTCGTGGCATCCCTGCCATATGCGGCGCGGAGTCGAGATATGCTGTTCGGCGATAGCAAAAAAATTGTCTTAACGATGTAACGCTTGCTCTCCGCGCAGCGAAATGACGAAGAAGGGCTACTTTGGACCGAAAGGCTCGAGACGCTCAATGGTCTGTCTTGATGCGCGCGGCAATCGCGGGCGACGAGAACGCATACCATAAAATCCTGTCGGAACTATCCACGGTTCTGAGAGGCGTTGTTCGGCGCGGCTTTGCCGGCGTCGGTGTGCCGCGCGATGACGTAGAGGATGTGGTGCAAGAGGTTTTGCTTGCGATCCATTTGAAGCGACATACTTGGGATCAATCGATGCCGCTCGGTCCCTGGATATCGGCGATCGCGCGCAACAAGATGATCGACGACTTGCGACGCCGCGGCCGTCGTCACGAAGTGTCCGTCGATCTCACCGAATTCGACATTGAGGGCGACGATCAGCAGGCCGCCATCGATGCCCGCGACGTGGATCGCATCCTCGATGGTCTGTCGGAGAAAAACCGCGATATCGTGCGTTCCGTGAGCATCGATGGGCATTCCGCCCGTGACGTCGCGAAACGCCTTGGAATGACGGAAGTCGCAGTGCGCGTCGCATTGCACCGAAGCCTGAAGGCTCTTTCGGAGACCTATCAAGAGAAGAAGACATGAGAACCGAAGACTTGATCAAAGCCCTTGCCGCCGACGCAAAAAGCGTCGAGCCGCCCGTTGCCCAGACGTTGGCGACGGCGGTCGGCGTCGGCACGTTGATCTCAACGCTTCTGTTTTTGTGGACGCTTGGAATTCGCGACAATTTCGTGGTTTCGATTGAAACGTCTCTGCGCTTTATCTTCAAGTTCATTCTGACACTGAGCATCGCCATCCCGGCGTTCGTTCTGGTCCGCAATCTCGCGCGGCCAGATTTCAAGCCCGGAAAATACCTTTGGTGGCTGGCGCTGGCGCCTCTCGTGCTTGCAGTCGGTGTCGTCTCTGAGCTTATCGCGCTGCCAAGCGATGCCTGGCGCGCCAACATGATCGGACACAACTCGATCTTTTGCCTAATCGTCATTCCGCTGCTGTCACTGGCGCCACTTGCAGCCGTGCTCTATGCGCTGCACAACGGCGCGCCGACCCATCCTGCAATCGCCGGAGCGGTTGGCGGTCTCTTGTCCGCCGGAATCGCCGCAACCCTTTACGCCTCTCATTGCCCGGACGACAGCCCGCTGTTTCTGGCGGTCTGGTACACGATCGGCATTGTGTTGATGACAGGCGTCGGCGCGTTGCTCGGCTCGCGCGTTCTTCGCTGGTGACGCGCGCCTCGGCGCTTACATCAAATCGCGCATGCGGTAGTACAGCATGCCCAGCGCCAGCATGTAGTTCCCGAAAACGTCGCTCAACGGCAACCGGATGTGATTGATCCGCGACATCAGGTCGAACCGTTCCGTCGTTCCGCAAATCGCGTCGGAGACGATCTCAGCCATGATGTGGGTGGCGTTGACGCCATGCCCCGAATAGCCCTGGAAGTAATAAAGGTTCGGCGATAGCCGCCCGACGGCCGGAATGCGATTGACGACGATCGCGATCGTTCCGCCCCACTTGAATTCGACCCGCGCATTCTTGAGCTGCGGAAAAACCTCCACCATCCGCGGATGCATCACCGCGGCAATGTCTTTAGGATCGCGGTTGGTATAGTTGCAGCGGCCGCCAAATAGCATCCGGCGATCAGCCGACATGCGGAAATAGTCGAGCACCACATTGCTGTCGGCGACGGCAAGATTTTGTGGATCGACGGACGCCGTATCAGCACCCGTCAACGGCTCGGTTGCGATGATGTAGCTGCCTGCCGGCAGCATCAGCCCCTTGAGCCCTGGCTGACCGAACTTTTCGAAAATCTCGCCACCGATGATGACGGTCTGGGCCTCCACACGGCCACGCTCGGTCTGCACCCAGGGCTTCGCACCGCCCGACAGGTTGACGACCTTAGTCCCCTCGAAAATCTTGACGCCGAGTGCAGCCGCAGCCGCCGCTTCCCCACGGCAGAGATTGAGCGGGTGAACATGACCACTACGCCGGTCGATATAGCCGCCGTAGTAGGATTCTGTGCCGAGAACCTCCGGCATCCGATGCTTCTCGACGACCTCGATCTGATCGCCATCACCATCTTTGATCCGGCCGTCGACATAGGCGCGCATACTGTCCATATGCTTGGGCTGCGCAGCGACCTCCATCCAGCCGTAAGCCAGATCGCAGGCGATCTTATACTTAGCGACCCGCTCCTCGATAATCTCATGACCGCGATACCGCATGTCGCGCACGAGCTTGGCGCCGGCCGAACCAAGTTGCCGCTTGATCGCCTCCTCGCCGCTGATGCCACCAATCATTTGGCCGCCGTTGCGCCCCGACGCCCCCCACCCGATACGGTTCGCTTCGAGCAGAACAACGGAACGTCCGCGCTCCGCCAGGGTCAATGCCGCCGCAACGCCGGAAAAACCGCCGCCGACGATGCAGATATCGGCTTTGACCGTGCCTTCCAGCACCGGATACCGCGTCTGATCGTTGGTCGTCGCAGCGTAATAGGAACGTATGTAATCTTGAGCTGTCACGATGGCCCGGTGCTTAGCGCGGTCTGACGCGAAAGACAAATGCGACTTCTCATCTCCAGCACCGAGGTTTGCGCCTGTTCGTCTGATGCTTCATAAAAACGTCTTCATTCCTCCAGCCAGTGTGTCCGATCGCACCAGCTTACGCAAAAGTATTTTTCGCTGCTGAAGATAACCATGAAGCTACTCTTCAATCCTCGAACCGGCCATCGTAAAATCCGTATTGTTAAACTTCTCTTGGAATACGGGAATGGCTGACTTCAAGTCTTCGGCCGCGCGCACCAAAGAAGAAATTGCCTACCATTCGCGACACCTTTGGGTGCGCACGAAGGATCTCGTCGGCTTACCGCGGGCGGGGCTCGATAGAAGTTTTTTCATTAGTCAGTTAGCGCGCAAGATCCGCTCGGGCGAAATCGGCAGCAATGTGCGGATTACTGCGGCAGGAAAAACCGACGGTGCCGGAGCGCAGGCCCTGGCGAAGATCTCTGCAATGGCATTCGCGGCCACCTTCAATCGGGAATACGTGCACGTACCCTTCCGCAAGATCTGCCACGCCGAGGGACCACCGGATCTATGGACCGCAAGTTGGGAACAAACATTCAACTTCGGCCACGGATATAAAAACATCGACAGCTCGGACCTGCCTATCTATCCGCTTGGCGACTTTCTGAAAAACCGCACGTCATGGGCGGAGGAATGCGCCGTTCAACTCATCCACTATCAGAATTGGACGAACGCAAACACCTGGGCCTACGCATCCCTGGCACCGGAACTTCGCGAAAAGTACTACCTTGGCGCCACGCCGTCACAAAACCAACAGCCGGTGATCGCTTTGCACATCCGGCGCGGCGACGTTTCCGAAACGCAAAGCTTCAAAACGCACTTCACCCCGAACGGTCCCATTCACGCGTGCCTCACCGAAGTGCTCGCCGTCCTGAAATCGGTCGGCATTCATCCTCTCGTTCAAATCTTTTCACAGGGCAAACCGGATGATTTCAAAGAGTTCTTCGAATTCGATCCGCAATTTTACCTGGACCGGCCAGCTATCGAAAGCTTCAGGCTGCTGATCGAGGCCGACGTCCTCCTGATGGCAAGAAGCGCCTTTAGCTACGTCGCCGCTCTGCTGTCCGACGGCATAAAACTCTACGACCCGTTCCAGGAAGCACCGTTGCCGGATTGGATCGTTCGCGATGCGACCGGCAGCTTCGACACGGCCCAGTTACGCGATCTGGTCGAGCGTCTGCCCAAATCCGGCGAACGCAAATCGCTTGTTCCCTGAGCGACCCGCTCCACGGCGAGGCGCATCCAAGCGTCGCCTCCATACGTATCCCACCCGGGCCGAATGCGCCTCGCAAATCAGCCCGTGGCGCCAAACGCCTTTCGCCGCTCGCGCTCAGCCCGATCCGTCTGCCGCTTGGTGAAAAACGCCGCCGAAAGCACGCCGACGGTCACAATGCCGATCAAGATCGTTGAGATGGCGTTGATCTCCGGCGTCACGCCAAGTCGGACCTGACTATAAATCTTCATCGGCAAGGTCGTCGCCCCAGGACCTGTCGTGAAACTCGCGATCACCAGATCGTCGAGCGAAAGGGTGAAGGCAAGCAACCACGCCGATATCACGGATGGCGCGATGATCGGCAGCGTCACTTGAAAAAACGTGCTGACCGGCGTCGCACCAAGATCCATCGCCGCTTCCTCAACCGACTTGTCGAAGTCTTGAAGTCGCGCCTGTACGACGACAGCGGCGTAGCACATCGTGAATGTGATGTGCGCAATCGTAATCGTCCAAAAGCCGCGATCAAACCCCAGCGCCACGAACACCAGCAGCAGCGACAGGCCGGTGATCACGTCCGGCATGACGAGGGGCGCGAAGATCATTCCCGAAAAAAGCGTACGACCGTGAAACCGTCCCATCCGGACAAGAGTGATCGCCGCAAGCGTTCCAAGCACGGTTGCAACCGTCGCCGACATGAGCGCCACACGAATGGTCACCCACGCCGCATCTTTGAGGCCTTGGTTTTGAAGCAGCGAGCCATACCACTTCGTCGACCAGCCGGCCCAAACGGTGACGAGCTTCGACTCGTTAAAGCTGAAGATAACGAGCAGCAGGATCGGAATATAAAGGAACGCAAATCCGAACGTGATCGAAGTCGCGTTGAACCAGGAAAAGCGCCCCTTCATCGTCCGGCCTCCCGCTCCATTTCCTGCTGCCGCTGGAACAGCACGATGGGAATGATCAACACCAGCAACAGCAGCACCGCCACCGCCGACGCCAGCGGCCAGTCGCGGTTATTGAAGAATTCGGTCCACAGCGTCTTACCGATCATCAGCGTATCCGAACCGCCGAGCAGATCCGGGATGACGAACTCACCGACCGCCGGAATGAAAACGAGAAGGCATCCGGCGAATACGCCAGGCATCGATAATGGGAACGTCACCTGCCAGAAGGCCCGCCACGGTTGCGAGCCCAGATCCTGTGCGGCCTCCAGCAATGACGGATTGATTTTCTCGAGGCTGGCGTACAGCGGCAAAATCATGAATGGCAGATACGAATACACGATGCCGATATAGACCGCCGTCGTCGTATTCATGATCTGCAGGGGCTCGCTGATGAGACCGAGCTTTATCAGGAACAACGATAGGAAGCCCTCAGGCTTCAGAATCGCGATCCAGGCGTAGATGCGGATCAGGAAGGACGTCCAGAACGGCAGGATGACAAGCATCATCAACGTCGGCTGCCAGGACTTGGGTGCCCGCGCCATGCCGTAAGCCATCGGGTATGCGACGAGCAACGTCAGGATCGTCGAAAAGAACGCGATCTTGAGGCTCGACAGATACGAATTGATGTAGAGCGGGTCGCTGAAGAGAAACGTATAGTTCTCAAAATCGAGCTGCGAGATGAACGCGCTGATCCCCTTCGACCAACTGAATGTCGGCGTATAGGGTGGGATCGCGGTGGCAACATCGGAAAGCGACAGCTTGAAGACGATAAAAAACGGAATGAGGAAAAAAACAAGCAACCAGAGAAAAGGTGCGCCGATCACGTACCAGCGCTTGAGATCCGATATTCTTGCACGCATGTGTGAAACCTCAGCCCGTCAGCACCACGCCTGCATCGACCGGCCAATCGAGCCAGACCGCGTCCTCCCACGTGATCGATTGTTCAACCGTGTGAGCTGCATTTGCACGAAGCGCAGTGATGCGTTCGCCCGCCGCTGTACGAACGTGATAATGCGATATCGATCCGAGATAACCGATATCTTCGACTTTTCCGGGAATGACGTTGACGTCTGAGTTGGGCTTCTCGCGTCCGATCCGGATTTTTTCAGGCCGCAGCGCGAGTCCAACTTTTTGCCCAACAGTTACAGACTCCGAGCTTTTCGTCTTGAATTTGTACCCGTCCGCCGCATCAATTTCGATGCAGCCCTCCGAAACCTTCGAGACCGTTCCCTCGAACACATTCACGTCGCCGATAAAACCGGCGATATACCGCGTCTTCGGGTTTTCATAGATATCGCCGGGCGTCGCGACCTGCTGGAGCAGGCCCTTCTCCATCACGGCAATACGGCTTGCAACCGTCATCGCCTCTTCCTGATCGTGCGTGACGATGATGAAAGTCGTACCGGTTGTCTCCTGAATGCGCATCAGCTCGAACTGAGCCTGCTGCCGCAGCTTTTTGTCGAGCGCGCCGAGCGGCTCATCTAGCAGTACGAGACGCGGCTTCTTGGCGATGGCGCGCGCAAGCGCGACGCGCTGCTGCTGGCCGCCTGACAGCTGATTTGGTTTGCGCTTTGCAAACTGGCGAAGCTCAAGCATTCCCATGGCTTCATCGACGCGCTCTTCGATTTTGTCCTTGGACATGCCTTCCTGTTTAAGGCCAAAGCCGATGTTGCGCTCAACCGTCATATGTGGAAACAGCGCATACGACTGGAACATCATGTTCACCGGTCGCTCGTAGGGCGGCATATCGGTGATGTCCTGACCCGCGACGATGATCCGCCCCTCGGTCGGCCGTTCGAAGCCGGCAAGCATTCTCAAAAGCGTGCTCTTTCCGCATCCCGACGGTCCAAGAAGCGCAAAGAACTCTTTTTCATAAATATCGATCGTCACATTGTTGACGGCGACGAAGTCATCGAACCGCTTCGTAATGCCTTCGAACCGAACCATCGGCGAAAGATCGGGATTTTTCCATGGGGCGAACCCAGTCTGCGGTGCTGCTGTACGGGGTCCTGCGCGTTGCGAAGAAGCAGCATTTGCCTGAGAGGGTGCAGTCGCAACAACCATGATGTGAGTTCCCTTCCGACCTATAAAGTGCCCGCCGGGACACCGGCGGCAGTGAAGAAAGAAAAGGCCGCGCCAGCTCGTTTCTGGCGCGGCCCTGAACTTATTGGCCTGTCGTGATTTTCGTCCACATTCGCGTGGCGACGCGTTGTGTTTTATTATCCCACGTCAAGTGAACGAACAGCTTCTTCATCGTAGCGGCATCCGGATAGACCGCTGGGTTATCGAGCACGCTTTTATCGATGAATTTCTGCGAACCGAGGTTACCGTTCGCATACTGGACGAAGTTTGAAGCCTTCGCCATGACCTCCGGCCGGTTGAGATAGTTGATGAAGGTCAGAGCTTCATCGACATCCTTGGCGTCCGCAGGGATCGCCATCATGTCGAACCACATCTGCGTGCCTTCCTTCGGAATATTATACTTAATCACCTGGCCGTTCTTCGCTTCTTCCGCGCGCGAGGCAGCCTGGAGAATATCGCCCGACCAGCCGAGCGCCATGCAAGCGTCGCCGTTAGCCAGCGCGTTGATGTATTCGGAAGAATGGAACTTCTTAACGTAAGGCCTGATCTTCAGCAGCATATCCTCGACTTTTTTCAAGTCTTCCGGATTTTTTGTATTTGGATCGAGGCCGAGGTAATTGAGCGCGACAGGAATAATGTCTTCCGGAGAATCGAGCATATAGATGCCGCAATCCTTGAACTTCGCGGCGATCTCCGGCTTGAAGATCATATCAAGCGAGTTGACCGGCGCATCCGCCATGCGCTCTTTGATCTTGCCTTCATTGTAGCCGACACCCGTGGTGCCCCACATCCAGTTCACAGCGTACTGATTGCCCGGATCGTACTGTGCGATGCGGTTATAAATTTCCGGCCAAATGTACTTTAAGTTCGGAATCTTGGCCTTATCGAGCTTCTGGAACACGCCGGCTTTGATCTGGCGCGAAAGAAACGGGGCTGTCGGAACGACGACATCGTATCCGCTGCCTCCCGCAAGAAGCTTAGTTTCCAGAACTTCATTGCTGTCGAAGACGTCGTACACGACCTTGATACCGGTTTCTTTCGTGAAATCGGTAAGGATCGATGGATCGATATAGTCCGACCAGTTGTAGACTTTTACAACCTTATCAGCCGCCTGCGCGTGATGCCCTACGAGTCCAACTGTCGCTACAGCCGCAACAATGGAGTACGCGACGCTGCGCGCCGCCTTCCCGAGCCACAACATCCGAAATCCTCCACGGATCAGTCCCATTACCCGGCCACGTAAAACAGCCGGACCACACCCAACGCCGTTTACGCAGCGTTTTGCTAAACACCGACCATACTGCGCATTTAAATTGCGAAGCACAACGGGGCTTGTAGGAGATTTCTTGGTTGCACTGCGAGGCGCGACGAAAAACGTCTTTGCAAACAATAATTGCCCGTTCTCAGGTCAAAGCGCTGCCCTATTGGGCGACGACGTTGAAATTCTACGGCAAGGTATGGTTTCTTAGGGGCTATTGAGGTCCGCCCATCTAAGAGGCTAAGTCTCGTCAGCCTACCGAACGATGGCTCGATGCGTCTGACCGCGGCCTGAACCAGAGGGCAAGCCCCATCAAGGCCACGGCCGTCACATGACCTCTACGCTCGGCGACGACTATCGTTCGGCCGAACGCGACGCATCAGCGATTGATACAAGCGAACAAGATACCCAGGTGCTCCATGAATGCCCCACCAGTACGTCCCATCCACGAGGAAAGTGATTTCGGCGCCGGCTCCACTCCAGAAGGACTGCGGGATTGGCTGCGCGAACATCGCATTGAAGAAATAGATTGTGCGGTGCCCGATATCGCAGGCGTCGCGCGCGGCAAGACGATGCCCGCCGAGAAATTCGTGAAGCTCGACGCAGTCCACCTTCCGATATCGATTTTCCATCAGACGATCACCGGCGACTATGTCGGCTTCGAAGAAGACGGTCAGGAGCTTTATGCCGAGAGCGACCTGATGATGGTCCCCGATCTTTCAACCATCCGTCCAGCCCCTTGGGCGTCGAGCCCAACGGCACAAGTCATCCACGACGCGCAATGGCAGAGCGGAGATCCGGTCGAAATTGCGCCGCGCAACGTTTTGAAGCGCGTCGTCGATTTATATGCCAAGGAAGGCTGGGTGCCGGTCGTCGCGCCTGAACTCGAATTCTATCTGACAAAGACCAACCCCGACCCTGATTATCCACTAGAGCCGCCGACCGGGCGTTCGGGTCGCCCTGGCGCCGGCCGTCAAGCCTACAGCCTCGGCGCCGTCGACGAATACGACAAGATCGTCGACGACATCTACGAATTCGCAGAGCGACAGTACCTCAAGATCGACACCATCATCCAGGAAGGCGGCGCAGCGCAGCTCGAGATCAATCTCCTGCACGGTGACCCCGTCGACCTCGCCGACCAGGTCTTTCTTTTCAAAAGGACGATCCGCGAGGCCGCCTTCGCCCAAAACTGTTATGCGACCTTCATGGCCAAGCCCCTCGCTAACGAGCCCGGCAGCGCTATGCATGTGCATCAGAGCATCGTCGACGCCAAGACGGGAAAAAACATCTTCACACTGGATAACGGCGAACCGAGCAAACTGTTCTTCAACTTTCTCGCCGGCCAGCAGACGTACCTACCTGCAGCGATTTGCCTCCTCGCGCCATACGTGAACTCGTATCGCCGCCTCGTTCCCAATGGCGCCGCGCCGATTAACGTCGAGTGGGGATTCGATAACCGCTCTGCAGGCCTACGCGTGCCGGTCGCAAATACGTCCGCCCGGCGCGTCGAAAACCGCCTCGCCGGCGCCGATTCAAATCCCTATCTGGCGCTCGCGGCAAGCCTCGCATGCGGCTACCTCGGAATGAAGAATGCGCTCGAGCCGCGCCAAGCCGTCGTCGGCAACGCCTACCGCAACGACCATCAGTTGCCGCGCGGCTTACTGGAAGCGCTGACCGATTTTGAGGAGAGCACGGCGCTTCACGACATTCTCGGAAAACGCTTCTGCCACGTCTATCTCGCGCTGAAGCGCAGCGAATTCGAAGAATTCATGCGTGTCATCAGCCCCTGGGAGCGAGAACACCTACTGCTCAGCGTCTAAAATTTGAACGCGGACATTGTCCAACAAGCGAGCGCCGGAAACGGCGCTCGCAGCATGTGGCAGCTGCCAAGCTCGCAAAGATATGACCGAAATGTCCTGCCAAAGCCGATACGCGTTCGTCACGGTCTTCTACGAGCACGAAATTGAGCTGCTGTACCTGCAGGCGAGATCCCTGTGGATCTACTGCGACCCTACCCTCATCGAAAAAATCATTGTTATCGACAATTCTGAGCGACCGTTGCCGAAGAATTGGCAAGGCAAGCTGCTGACCGAATACGGCGGACTCGCATCGCAGGTCGAAATCATCAAGGCGCGCGATATCGCGCGGCTACCCTGGTCCTCCGGTTGGCGAACACAACAAATCCTGAAACTGATGGTCGCAAAGATCATCCCTACCGAAAGATATGTTCTGCTCGACGCAAAGAACCATCTGATCTTTCCACTGTGCCGCGATGATCTGGAAGCGCCGGACGGGCGTCCTCGCACACTACTGCACAGCTACCTTGCGCACCCGCTGCGCAGTCACCTCGAACGCGTATTGACCTACTATGGACTTGAACCGGCACAGCACGTCGCACACTTTACCGCAACCGCCACGCCGTTCGTCATGTATAGAGATATCGTTCTCAACATGATTGCCGATCTTGCCAACCGAGAAAACGATCGATTTGAAAACGCCTTCATTCGAAAGCGGCTCACCGAATTTTTTGCCTATATCTGCTTCATCCTCAAAAACCGGGGAGACCTTTCGAGCCTATATGACTTCAGCCAGCAGGGTGGGCTTTGCATTTGGACCGAAACAGCCGACGATCCCAAAGTACAAGAAATCGTCGATCGAGCGCTGGCTGACACGCAGCCATTCTTCTCCGTCCATCGCTTGGCAATCGAAAAATTCGACATGCGCGCCTGCCGCGTCGTCGCCAAGCTGTGGCATGACCGGAAACTCTTCGGCACCGTTGAAGACGCGACAAGCTTTCTATTGAAATTGCAGGCGCAATATCGCCGATCTCATTGGACGAAGCCTATTTGGCGAGCCGTCAAAGTCGTCACAGGGTAAAAGGCCGCACGATGCGTTTCGACCGCGAATCCCAACGTTAACGAGTTCCCCACCGATGGGCGTCGCTAAACTCGAGCGACACGAAAGCATTTATCCTCTCGAGTGAAGGGACATCACAGTGAATTTCCCCCCGACTGGGATAATTTGTATCGCTATGAAATTAGCGATCACACATAATTAAGATTGAATGCCAACATCTCAAATTTTCATTCAATCTGATATTGATTTTGAATATCAGTGGCCAGATTGATTTGTCAGAGCCGTATATTTATTCAGGGCGCTAAGGAAACGGCGCATTTTTCACACTTCGCCGCCAGCAAGGCCGATTGACCATGTCGAACCGTTCAGAGACGAGCGACAAGCAGAATCCTACAATTCTCTTTGTCGACGATGAACCTTTATCGCTGAAGTACTTCAAGGCGTCGGTCAGCAAATATGCGAACGTCCGAACGGCCAGCAGTGCGGATGCGGCTATGGAAATCCTCGAGTCCGAGGGCGATGAAATTTCTGTCGTCGTCAGCGACGAACGCATGCCGCGCGATAGCGGCGTCTCGTTTCTCAGCGATGTTCGGAAGTCGTGGCCATCGACCGTTCGCATACTGACAAGCGCCTATGCCGACATCGACAATCTGCAGCACGCGATCAACGATGCTGCGATCTACCGCTTCGTACCGAAGCCATGGAACATCGATCAACTCTGCGCCGCCATGCAGGACGCATTGCGCGTCGAGCGCTCTGCCGCCAAGCTCGCCGAACCCATCATCGGCGCAAATTCAAGTGGCGAAGCCAGTGAAGCCAATCTCGCTCTGCTTTCCGTTCTCGCCAGTGGCTTGGAAGCTCCTTTGAAATCCATTGATACCACGGCGAAGAACTTGACCCGCCTAAGTGGCCAAGGATCGTTAGGGGCACCGGTGACCACAAAGGCATATATTGAATCGTGGTCTGCGCGCCTGCGGCAGTCCAAGATAGCGACCAGCACCGGGCAAATTCTGCAAGACGTTGAGCAATGCCGATCCATAGCCAACTCTATAAGCAGACTAGCCCGCGGCCTCGTTGACGCCTCTGCCAACCCGCCGTCGTCCATGGCAGATACGTTGCTTGAGATCATCGAGCAAAACTTAAGGGGGCCAGCCCGCAGCTTCGCACTCGATACCTCGCGTGACTTCACCTATCGGATGCCGCGTGAGATTATGAAGTTCATCCTGGCCAACCTGTTGCGCAACAGCGGGGCCAACGACCGGCAATCCGCGCCGGCGGGAAAAATCGAGTTGTTTTGCGGCGCAGCGCACAATGAAGTTCGGCTAACAGTTCCTTCCGTGACATCGCGGCTCGATTTCGATGACCACCAGACGTGGCGGACGATCCGGAGCGCACTTTGGGCGTTCGGCGGCGAACTGTTGGTTTCGACTGATGAAATTTTGTGCAAATCGACTTGTACGGTGTGCCTCCCGAAGCAGGCGTAGCTAAGATGTACCGCCAAGCTATTGATGTTTTGAAACATCTCAACTGTTTCTAAATCACGCGGCGTAAAACTGAACGATTGTGGTAACCTTACATTCGCAAAGTCCACATTGTTCAGTTGCAGGAGCACGCCCTTGCGCATCGAGCGAGATATTGATCGCACGGTTTCATTTAGAAGCAGCCAGGGTACGATTTTTCGGGGCACCCTCAGGAAGCTTTCGCGGCGCAACATTGTATTTGAGATTTACAATCCATTTTCGCCCGTTCAGACGAGCGAGGTGCTGAGCGACCTTAAGGTCCGCCGCGGCAAAAATCTCGTCTACCAGGGCGACGCCGTTGTAACCGGAGTTGTCACAACGAGCATCCTGGTGGTGGTCTCCGCCACGCTCGTCAATCAGTGGTCGGCGATCGACACGATCATCTCCGACCCCGCGGGCCTCGGATCCGAGGTCGGGCGTTTTGTTGAGGAATGGGATCGGGTCAACAAGCTGGACCCGAACTACCAGCTGAAGGTCGCAGACCTCCGCTCTTTCCTGAGCGATCTGAGCTTCTGGCTCGACCAAGTGGACCTGGCCATCGAAGGCGAACCTGGTGCCGGCAATACGATGCTCGACAACGAGCGCTTCGAGGAAATCAAGGCGCCGGTGATGCCGCGCATCACCGAGCTTTTCATAGAGCTCGAAAGGGCGTGCCGCCAGCTTGATGCCGACGAAGTCGAAAACCACAAACAGCTGGCCCAGCGAGACCTTCTGCCATTGATGATGGCTTCGCCCTTCTTCAATCGCGTCTATTCGAAACCGCTCGGGTACGCAGGCGATTACGAGATGGTCAATATGATGTTCCGCAAGGAGCGCGGCGGCAAGACAACGTACGGCCAGATTATCAATGACTGGCTGCTCAACGGCGGCCCGCCGGAAGCCCATCGCAACCGCATTTATATGCTCGAAAAGATGCTATCTAAGGCCGCCGAAGACGCTGCTGCCGCGAACCGCGAGGTACGGGTCCTCAACGTTGGCTGCGGGCCGGTCCAGGAACTCCAGTTGTTCTTCGCCAACAACAAGGAAGCCAAGCGCTTCTCATTCGATCTACTCGACTTTAACGCCGAGACACTCGCTTACGCAAAGACCCAGATCGAGGCGATCACCGACGACCAGGACGATCCGCCGAAGGTCACCTATATCTTAAAAACGGTTCAGGAGCTTCTTCGCCAGGCCATCGAGTTGCCGGAAGCCGCCAAAACATACGACATCATCTATTGCGCCGGCCTATTTGATTACCTTTCCGATCGCGTCTGCACCAAATTGGTACGCCTCTTCTATCAATGGTGCGAACCCGGCGGCCGGGTGATCGTCACAAACGTGCATTCGTCAAATCCTGTGAAAGGATTGATGGAGCACGTCATGGAATGGCACCTCGTTTTGCGCGACGAAGCCGATATGACAAGACTTGCCCCCGATCTTGGTCCGCTAAAGATTTATACAGACGAGACGGGTATCAACGTATTTCTGGAGATCGATAAGCCACCTGCCTGACAGTATGGATGACCACACCGACCTGAGACGCGCCTTCGAGGCTGAGGAGCACGAGCTTCGGCTAAGGCAGTCGAAGGTCGCCTGCATCCTTGGCATCGTCCTCATCCCTGCCGGCATCGCGCTCGACCGCATTGCATACGCCGATCAACTCGCAACGCTGACCGTTATTCGCCTTGTCGCGGCTGGGCTGATCACAATTCTCTATGCCCTGCACTTCTGGGAAAAGTCGGCCGTTTACGTCCGCTATCTGACGATGGCCGGCCTGCTGATCGCGGTCGCCTCGATTGCGGTCATCATCGGCATTACGGACGGTGCCAACTCGACCTATTATAACGGCCTTTTTCTCATTCTGTTTGCGGTCGGCGTTCTGGCGCCGATGCAGCCGTTCGAAGCAGCCCTACTCTGCATATCGACGCTCGGCATTTACATTATTGCCTGTTCGCGCGTGCCGAGCGCCCATGACACCACCAATACGCTTCTGAACAACCTCTATTTTCTTGTCCTGACCTGCATAATCTCGGTCACGGCTGTTCACTTCAACTACCGACGGCGCTTCAACGAATTCCGCTTGAAGTACAAACTGGCTTCCCAGCATCAGGAGCTGTCAGCGCTCGATCGCCTCAAATCCCAGTTCTTCGCCAATGTCAGCCACGAGTTGCGGACACCACTAACTCTCATCCTCGCACCCGTCGAAAAGCTTAAGTCTGACGCCGCGCGTCTGGGCCCCGCCTCGCAACAGCTCTTGGACGTCATCGAGAACAACGCGCTGCGACTGCTGCGGCTCGTCAACGACATTCTTAACCTCATTCGTTTGGAGGAAGGCCGCGCCACCCTGGCGAAAAGACCGATCGACATGGGCAACTTCCTGAAGCACACCGCCGCGTCGATGAAGCACCTCGCGGCGCTGAAGGGAATTCACCTCGACCTGCAGGAGCCGTCCGGTGATCTCCTCATCAACGCCGATCAGGATGCGCTTGAAAAAATCGTCAGTAACGTCATTGCCAACGCGATCAAATTTACCCCCCCTGAGGGCCGTATCGACATTTCGGCAAGTGACGACGAAGAGTTTGTAACGATCAAAGTCTCCGATACCGGCATCGGCATTCCGGCCGAGCAGCTGCCGCATATTTTTGATCGCTTTTATCAGGTCGACGGTTCGGCGACGCGGCGCCATCAGGGCCTCGGTCTTGGTTTGGCATTGGTGCGCGAATTGATGACCCGCCACGGCGGCGACGTAACAGCAACCAGCGACGCCGGTCGTGGCACCACGTTCGTTTTACGTTTTCCTCACGCTCTGGACGCTACGCAATTTGAGATGGCCAACTTGGAAGATAAACCCGATCGCCTCGCTGACGATCCATTGCGGACCTTCGACCGCAAAGCTTCCGCGCAGGCGATAATGGTCTCCGAGACAACAGGTGCAAAGCCGGGGAGCATCTCCGGCCAGCCGGATGCGCGTTCCGAGCTTCCCCTTCTTCTCGTTGTCGACGACGAGCCTGATATGCGCCGCTATCTCGTTTCGATGCTGCGCGAAAGCTATCGCGTCATCGAAGCAGACGACGGCATCAGCGCGCTCGAAAAAGCCAAACAGGAGAAACCGGACCTTATCCTGCTCGACGTCATGTTGCCTGGCGTTAGTGGCTTGGAGGTTTGCCGGTCCTTGAAAGAGCGCGCAGAAACCCGCGCCATCAAAATCATCGTCTTAACCGCCCGTGTCGACGAAGATGCAAAAATTGTCGCTCTGAAGCACGGTGCGGACGACTTCCTGATCAAGCCGTTCAGCGGACTTGAGGTCCGCTCTCGCATTGCCAACCTCATCCGGGCCGCCCACCTCGAAAGCGATTTGCATCGAACGAACGCCGAACTGAAACAGAGCTTGCAACAATTGCGGGAAACCGAGGCTGCACTCGTTCAGAACGCTCGTCTGAGCGCGCTCGGCACCATGGCCGCCGGCCTGCTGCACGAAATTGGTAATCCGCTGAACTTCATGGGCACAGCCCTGCAACTCGCTGCCCGCGACCCCACGATCCAAGGCGACCCCGATACAGCCGACACGCTGAAGGACATCCATGCCGGTTATGAACGCATCCACCGTGTCGTAACCGACTTGCGCGGCTTCACGGCGCCTCATCGCCCCGAGCATCCACGGCCATTCCATATTGAATCCGCCATCGACCACGCACTTCGGTTCACGGCGCACGTTCAGAAAGGAATAACCATTAAAAAAGATATCTCGGTGCAAGGCGAAGTCTACGGATCGCAGTCCACAATCGCGCAGGTCCTCGTCAACCTCATCGTCAACGCCGTTGCAGCCGTGCGCACCGTAGAAGAGGAAAGAAAGCCTGAAATTTCGATCAAATCGGTTGTCGAAGGCAACGAAATCATTGTTTCCGTCCGCGACAACGGCACCGGCATAGATCCCAAAATTCAGACCCAGATCTTCGATCCGTTTTTCTCTACCAAGGACGTCGGCGAAGGCATGGGGCTCGGATTGGCGGTCAGCCACCGGATCATCGCCAACCACGGCGGTTCACTGAGTGTTAAGAGTAGTCTTGGAGAGTGGACCGAGTTCCGTTTCAACTTGCCGATCTCTTCGGAAAAAGAAGACCAGGTCTCCCATGGAGTCGTTTCGTATTGACCAGCCCGTCGAGATTCTAATCGTCGACGACGAGCCGCAGGCGGTCAAATACTTCAAGAAAGCGTTCGGCGCGAAGTACGATGTACTGACCGCGACAAGCGCCGACGAAGCCGAAACTTTGATCCTGTCCGGAAATCACAACATCGGACTGGTCATTTCCGACCAACGCATGCCTGGCCGAAGCGGCGTCAGCTTGCTGAACCGCATCCGCAATGAACGCCCCGACATCATTCGCATGCTGACGACGGCATACGCCGACCTCGACAGCGCCATTGACGCGGTCAACAAGGGGGAAATCCTCCGCTATATCTCGAAGCCCTGGGATCTGCGTGTTCTCGAAGCCGAAATTGACCAGGCGATCACGTTCTTCCTGCTGAAGAACGAATACGACATGCTTCTGCGCGACAAGCTCAGCGCATTGCATCGCACGCTGCTGCGTGATCGCATGAACGATCTGGCCATGCTGTCGGGTTTGCTGCCGTACAACAACGCGCCCCTGACGATGTATAACTACCTGAAGGAAGCAATCGCCGAGACCTCGTGGCGCCCATCCGCACAGAAACTCTGGTCGCAGCTCCGTATCCGTGACCACTGGCGCATTCCCGTCGAAGAAACCCAGCGCGCCATCGATCTTTCCGAAGAGCTGTCACGCGAAACGCTGCATGCCGATATCGGTCCGGGCCACGATGCAGACATCGTCTCCATCGTGACGTCCTGTGCCGAGGCAATTAATCGCGAAATCGGCGCCCAGCAGGTCTGCGTCAACGCCAATAAGCCGGAGATGTTTGTCGCCGCCGACCCGACGACGATCCAAAAAATCATGCTTCAGCTGATGGAGCCGATGAGCCTTTGGCCAGCGTCCGGCAGTACGGTTCAGGTCAACATCAGATGCGATGCAGACACCGGCGACGACACCCGTGTGACGCTGCAGTTCGAATTGCGCAACTGCGAGCCGCAGCGTGCGATTCAGGACTGCGTGCTCTTTACGGCGCCGCTGCACACCGCCCCGAAGCGCGCTAGCGACTACCTCCGCGCTGCCTTGGCGATTGGCCACATAGGCGGCACGATCTCCTCTCCCCCGATGGAGAACGGCTACAAGCAGATTGTCGTCACGCTTCCGGTCCGCGCAACGAGCGGCGGCAAGAAAATCGACACCGTGCCGAAGCAGTGGCTGCAGGACCTGAGCGATGAATACGAGAAGTGGGTTCTCGGCACGCTCGACATCGCCGCCTAATCACCCCCCTTCCCGAAGCGGTCAGCGCCCGGTTAACTAAGCGAGCCTCCATCACGGAGGCCCGCACGTCACTGAGTTGCACATAAAAGAAGTCGCAATCTCAGGGAGAAATCCTGCTGCGCCGGCAGCGAGTGGCCGGCTTCTGGAGCCGGTGCAGGCACGCTGCGCCACTTCGCGCAGGGGAAATTGTTGGCTATCCCAACCAAAAGCATGCCGAGCGGCGTTTCCGACAGTGCGCGCTTGAGATCGCCACGATGGTATGGTCGTTGGGCATGACTCAAACACAAACGCCGCCGTTGAATTTCACTGCTCGTGTCGACGGAGAAAAAGTAGCGCCTTGAATCGCTATATGTTCTGACCGTCAACATTGGAGACCGATTAATGACTGCTCATGTACCGGTCAAAGATGACTTTCTCTTGAGTCCGCTCCTGGCGAAGCAGCGAGCGGCATTTTTGCGCGACGGGCCGCCCTCTGCAGCACAGCGCCGGGCCGATCTTCGCAAGCTTAAGCGCGCGTTGCTGGCGCGCCGCGCTCAGTTCGAAGCAGCTATCAGTAAGGATTTCGGTTATCGGTCCGCGTACGAAACCCGGATCATGGAAGTTATTCCCATCATCCAGGCTATCAATTTCCTTCGTCGCAACGTGGCGAAGTGGATGCGTCCGGAAAAACGGCGCATTTCGCTCCACTTTATTCCCGGTCGCGCTCGCGTGTATTACCAGCCGCTCGGCGTCGTCGGGATCGTGTCGCCGTGGAACTATCCGCTCTCGCTCGCCGTCATGCCGCTGCTATCGGCGATGGCAGCAGGCAACCGCGCCATTCTAAAGCCGTCCGAACTGACCCCCGCGACGAGCGAACTTTTGAAAATCACGCTGCGCGATATCTTCCCGGAAGACCAGATTGCCGTCGTCACGGGCGGCCCCGAGCTTGGCGCCGCCTTCTCGCGCCTGCCGTTCGATCACCTCGTCTTCACCGGCAGCACCCCGGTCGGCCAGATGGTCATGAGGGAAGCTGCCGAAAATCTTGTGCCGGTCACTTTGGAGCTCGGCGGTAAGTCCCCCACCCTCGTCGGACCGGATGCCGATATCGAGACCGCAGCCAGCAGCGTCGCCTACGGTAAACTTGCAAACGCCGGCCAGACCTGCATCGCGCCGGACTACGTCCTCATTCACGAGAAAGACGCAGCAGCATTCGTTGCCCGTTATGATGCAACGGCGGCGGCGTTTTATCCTGAAGGTGCGGCTGACAAGAATTACTCCGCCATTGCGAGCGCGAGGCATTACTCCCGTCTTCGCCGTCTCCTCGAAGATGCAGAGAACAAGGGTGCTCGCGTTATCGAAACCGGCCCTCGCACCCCAGTCCTGACGCGAAAGCTTCCATCCGCAATCGTCCTTAACGTTACCGACGATATGGCGATCATGCGCGAGGAGATCTTCGGACCGCTCCTCCCGATCGTGACGTATCGTACGCTCGACGAAGCCATCGCCTACATCAACCAACGGCCGCGGCCGCTCGCTCTTTATTATTTCGGCACCAGCCGCGAGGATCGTGTCAAGGTTCTGACGCGCACGACGTCCGGCAATGTCACCGTCAACGATACGTTGATGCATTACGTCCAGAACGCACTGCCGTTTGGCGGCATCGGCATGTCCGGCATGGGCGCCTATCACGGTATCGAAGGTTTTAAATCGCTCAGCCACGCAAAGGGTGTCTTCGAGCAAAGCCGCTGGAACCTCGGTGGCCTATTGCGCCCGCCATTCAATCGCACGTCGGATTGGGTCATCCGCTATCTGCTACGCTGACGACACGACCCGGTCTTTACATCCATTAGCGAATTTCCGACAGAGAGACCATTGGCGCGGATAGCCGGCCACACGCGTTGCGTGGGATTGATGCGCGCCGAACGACAGATTGAAGGAAGTGGACAATGCAGCAAACGGTCGTGCGGGTCATCTGCGCGATTGGCCAATCGGGCCAACTCGGCCTTCATGGCCAACTCCCTTGGGAAGGTAATACAGATCCGGAATACGTCGCCGACGTCGCGCGCTTTTTCGATATCACCCGTGGGCATGTTTTGATGGCCGGGCCGAAAACCATCGGCGCGGTTCCGGAATTTGCACGCAAGGATCGTACGCTCGTTGTCCTGCGCTCCCACATGGACCCAGAAGAAACGCTGAAGCAGTACGCCGGCCGTGTCGTCTATATCGGCGGCGGCCCACCCGTCTGGGATATCTACGCCAAATACGTGAGCCACTGGGACGTGACCCGTCTTCCGTATGATGGCCCCGCCGACCGTTGGTTCAATCCGAAGTGGTTGACGGCCTCCAGCAACGGCTGACGACGAAACGCAATAAGGCCGGAGTGATACTCCGGCCTTTTTCGATGTTTCAGTCAATCATGCTCTTACGATTAGTGCTGACCGCCTTTTCTTCCGGCTTCGGCGGCGCGCTTTGGATCATGCTTGAAATTGCCACCGCTTTCATGGCCGCCCTTTCTCCCAGCGGACACTGCGAGATCACGGTTCTTCGAAAAGCTGCGCTCATGGTTGGGAACGCTTGCGCCGCCCTTGCGGGCGATCTCGCGCTGCTTGGCTTCATCCATCGAAGCGAAACCGCGTTTTGATGTTCTTTCCTCTTGAGCCATCACAACTACCTTTTCTTGCTGTTGCATTCCGTTTGGCGCAAACCAGCGCCTGCCACGCACCGCGTCTGCAAGACGCAGCTCGGCAACTGCTTGGCCAACGGTCCCACAGGGAGGCGGTTCCGACGTTTCTCGTGAAGCGTGTGTGACGTTTTGGTAAGCGTGCGGACGAAGCGAAGCTCAGCCTTTGATAAGCCCAGGAAATTCCCGCTTGACCCATTCGCAAAGCAACAAAAGGCTCGTCCGCGAATTATTCCGATATCTCCGCTAAAACCGGAAGGGCGATATGGCACACATTATAGAAAAGCCGGATACGAGGCCTTACTCTGCGGAAAAAGCATCGCAGGGCAAAATCATATTGAAGCAGCCGTGGCAACGCGCCGTATTCATCGGCGGCCTTGCTGCCGCGCTCTTGTTGCCGCTCATCGTACTTATCATCGCACGATGAGCGGAAACATCAGTAGACGCATCGAACGCTAGACATCCATGCTGTCGTCATCGGTCCAACTGTCGTCGTAGTCGTCGTCCTGGGCGTCTTGCATCCGATCGAGTTCAGCGTCGTCGGCCGCAAGATCCTTCTGATCTTGCCTGATATCATCGCGAGCGTCTTGCAGCTGATCTTGCAAATTATCGATGGTCGCCTGATCATTGGCGTTCGTCCCTGCACCCGACGCAAATGCATGACCGCCGCCGAACAGGCTGCGAATACCATCGGCGAGGAAAACACCGCCAGCGACACCCGCCGCCGTCGATAAGGCCGACGACAGAAAACCACCCGAACCACCGGACTGCGCCGGCGAGCCCCAGGGGCTACGCGGTTGTTGCTGAGGCGGCATCGGCTCCGCCTCATCGCGCGGCGCAGAACCACCAAAGCGCCCGCCGGCAGATGGAACAGAAGCACTGGACAGGAAACTCCCACGGCCGGAAGCAGATGGCTGCGGACGCACCGCAGCTTCTTCAAGGTCACGCATGCGAGCTTCGGCGCGCTCAAGCGCCTGCTGCTGGATAATAACCGTTTGGGCTAGGTAGTAAGGTGCATCCGGCGATCTGCTAATGAGATCGTTGATCAAGGACTGGGCTTCCGGATCTTTGCCGCCCGAGCCTCCGTAACTGCGCAGGCGGGAAAACAAATCTTCAATCAGTTGCTGCTCTTCCCGGTTCATGGGATCGCCTCCGCTAAAATGAGCCGACATCGACTCCATATTGTGCAACGCCGAAGATGTAGGAACGGACCGCGCCAGTGACATGGGGTTGGAAGAATATATTTCCGTCACTTTTTGTTCCGTCGCAGACATCGCACGGGCTGAAAACCTTATCGGCAGCCACATGGCGCTCTGATGAACGCCGCTCCGCAAATTGGTGCAACGCCCGGCGGCGGTTATCGGCTGTTTAGCCTAGTCCGGCCGAGAACCGAAAAGGGACCACATCTACGCAGCCATCAGGCTGGGCCCCACTAAACTTCTCTTAGCCCTAGCGATCATATAACGTGGGTATATCAAAATAACCGATTGGGAGTGCTCACATGGACAAGGTTGCCATTACACTGCTGTTCGTTCTCACCGCCGTCATTTGCTTGACAGTTTTTCACATGGCGGACGGCAAGTTCTGAGGCGCTAATCGCCACCCCAGTCGACAAACAAAAAAGCGACGGACTTTGAAGTCCGCCGCTCCAAGTTTCGGGATGAGTGTTAGAGGTCGAGTAGTCTAGAACTTCACTTTCACGCCACCGTAAGCCGCGAACGGTATCGCTGGCACGACGGTGCGAGGATTATTTTCGTTAAAAGTGACACCGGTCACATCGGATAGATCGTTGGCATCGTCGACACTGAAATACGTTCCATAAACCGAGTAGTTCTTGTCGAACAGGTTTTCGAACAGGCCATAGATCTGCACATGATCCGTAACGTCATACGACGTATGCAGGTTGACCTTGGCATAGCCAGCCAGGGGACGTGCGAGGTTGGCTTCATCACCATTGAAGATCTGATTGCTCGCGGCGACAAGGTCGGCACCGACTTTCCATTTCCTGGTCATCCAATAGTCGAAACCTGCCTTGAAGGTATGGGCGGGAATGCCCGGAAGACGATCGCCTTTTTGGACAAGGTAACACTTGCCGGGACCGTTGTCGTCACCCCCGCCGCCAGCTTCGCCGCATGCGATCGTGCCTGCGCCCGGATGGTTTGGCGACGGGAATATCGCGTCGGAGTCGAACGTCGCGTCCGTATATGTGTAATTGGCGTAGGCAAAGAGCCGCTGCGAACGATATGACAGGTTTGCCTCGACACCTTGGCGAAGCGTCTTGCCCACGTTCTGAAAGTATCCATGGCCGACGTTGGTCGACGCAGCATCGAAGATGTCGTCTGTATTGAGCGTACGGAACAGACCGACACCCCAATCCCACTGCGAACGATCCTGCCAGTTCTTGATCGTGCCACGGAAACCGGTTTCCCAGGTATGAGAAACGACCTGCTTCAACGGCGGATCGGCGGTCAGGAAGCTTTCAATCAGACACGGATTCGCAGGATCGGCGCAGGCAAGTTCGGCAGCCGTGGGAGCGCGATTTGCTTCCGAATACCCACCATACCAATTCAGCGACGGAGCGAATTTGTAGGTCAAGCCCGCTGACGGATTGAAGCGATTGTACTTGTTCGTACCGTTGAGTTTGTCGTTTTCCGGATTACCCGTATTTTCGATCTGTATGCGCGCATAATTGTAACGGCCGCCGACAGTCAATGCCAACGCTTCGGTGATGTCGAAAGTGTCGGTAAAGTAAGCACCGAAATAATCGTTCGTTGTCGTCAGCGAGCGCGGATTGAAATCGTCCGAACCTGACAGCGTGATTCCCTGACCGGCAACCACAAACCTCGGCTGCATGAAGCCAAGCTCGCTGTCGGCAGTGTAAGCGACGCGGCCATGATCATAGCTGACGCCGACGATGAACTGGTTCGTATGACTGAACAGTCTCGAGTTTTCCTGAGCCTGCAGAGACAGGCCAGCGGTGTCGGCGTTCTGCGATGTCTTATCGATGGACGCGTAAGCGACGTCATCGTTGAACGGAATGGTCGCTCCGGTCGCGGCGTTGACAACCTCATCGTCGCCGGAACACAGGTTGCCGCCGCAGTCAGCCGCTTTGTCGAACAGATTGCCGTCGATATGTTTCTGATTAAAATGCCGATAATAGGTAACACCCGACAACGTCAGCGTGTCGGTAGCCCGCACCTTGCCATTGACCGAGTACATCTGCATCGTGTTTGCGGTCGTCTGAGGCGATGTAAACGTCAGGCTGCGGCTGATATCGAGAAGCTGCTCAGGGGCCGCCGCCGTTACACCGACATTGTTGTCGGCGCCGGTGAAGTTGAAATGGAACTCGGCATTATCGCCCTTGACGCCGACATCGAAGTAGCCACGGCGGATTTGAGCATCTGAGAAATCACGGAAGCCATCATCGTCGATGGCCTCGAACGCGCCATAAGCCGCCCAGTTGCCGCTCCGATATCCGGCCTCCGTCGAAACTTGCTTGCGTCCGAACGAACCGAAACTCGTGTCGACGTCCCAACCCTGAAAGTTGAAGCCGTCTTTCATATCGACGACAACTGCGCCGCCCAGAGCGTTAAGTCCAAACACCGGGTTGCCGACGACAACCGCGACATTGTTGATGGCGTTAGACGGCAGGAAATCCCAGTTGACGATATCGCCAAAGGACTCGTTGATACGCACGCCGTTCTGATACACCGCCAGCCCTTGCGGCACGCCATTGACGGGCGATGCCTCGAAGCCGCGAAACTGAATGTTTGTCTGGAATTGGTTGCCCTGTAGATCGTTGACGATCAAGCCGGGAATCTGGCTCGTGAGAGCGTCCTGCAGAATGACCTGATCACCCCGTGTGATCGCTTCCGAATTCATCTGATAGACGCTGCCCGGAACCTTATCGACCGGGATCGTGCCACCGATCGGCGACATCTTCACCGTGCTGGATTCAGGCGAGACAGCAAATTCCTGCGAGCCTTCAGTCGCAAATCCCGTGGTTTCGGGCGCGGAGGAAGGAGCCGTCACGGCAGTCGCGGTAGCAGGCTTGGACTTCGGCTTGGTGGCCTTCTTTGCTTGCGTCGGCTTTGGCTTCGGCTGTCCCTGAATAACTTCGACATCAGGAAGCTGCTGACCTTGTTGCGGCGGAGGCGCAGCCCCTGTGCCGCTGGTATCTTGTGCGAACGCGCCGCCCGCTCCGCTGGCTGCGAAAAGCGCTACAGCTGCGGCCGAAGCCATTAACTGACGCATCATCCCCCGGTTTCCTTTCCTGCGCATCACAACACCTGCTTGCCTGGCAAGGATCGCAACGCGAACTTCCCCTTGTGGTCTCGACTCGGACCATTTTCCCCAACGCAAGCAAAATGGATTTCGATTGGGAGGGTCAATCCGAAGCAGAGGCTGACTTTTTCCCGTCGGCAGTGTTCCGAAAGCACCCGTTGCATTGGGGCAACGGAATTGAAAGTTATGGGAATTTTTCCCTAGAAATACGGGAACAAGACTTATTGCGAGCGTCGAACGAGCCGCCGTAAAACAGCGAGAGCTTCCGCTGCTGAGGCAACACAAGTCGCTCATTGTCGTCGGCAACATGGAGGCGCTTCAATGCGCCACTTGCGGCTCCGTCGTCGCGGATTCCGTGTGCTCCGATATGAAGAGGTATGAAAGACGATGGGGCCTCCCCGTCACCTTTGCCAGGGAGGCCCACAGCGCTTTTGACGGAACCGTTCTCAGAATGCTTTCACGCGCTCACTCCGCAGGAGCCGTGCGCGGATGCGTCGGCACTGGCGCCATCGCCTCAAAGACGCCATCGTGTCTGACGAGCCCATGAAAGAGCGCGGCCGCGATGTGCAGCAGGACGAGCGCGAAGAAACAAAACGCCAGATAATAGTGGGCGTCCCAGAACAACGTGTGGAGAGTGTCGCTCTGAGGCACGATCGGAGGAAGCCGGAAACCGTCGAAGATCACGACGGGATAGTCCGCAGCAGACTGCATTGCCCAGCCCAGAAGCGGCATCGCGATCAAGAGTGCGTAAAGCGCATAATGCGAAAGCTCGGCACCGAGCCTTATCACTGGCGGAAGATCCGCGGGCAGCGCCGGCGCGCCATATCTCAATCGTACAGCTATGCGAACGATAACCAGCACGAGAATGGCGATGCCGAGCGACTTATGCGTCGCCATCAACGGAAGAAATTTCGGCATGACCGTCGAGACCATTCCTACGCCGATGAAAAACATCGCCAGAACACAAACGGCCATCACCCAATGCAGAAGTCGTTGCAATGGATGGAAACGCTGCATTTCTCCAGTCATTGCTTCTCTCCAGTCGGGGTGCGGGGATAGTATTTGGATTCAGCCGTACGCAGATCATAGGACTTCATATACGCCGCCGAACGCGCCGCCGGAAAAGGATCGTCGGATGTCGTAATGCCCGCCGGCAAAACAGTCGGATCAAAATTGATCTCACGACACGGACCGTCCGCCTCCGGCTCGATTTTCGTAACGGTCAGCGTGCCGACGTCGATCTTGCGGCGATCGGCGGGCCACTCCTTGCTTGGATCTGCTGTCGGGTCGCCCGGATTGGCGACGATCACCACCAGCTTCCAGCGCTGAGGCGCAGCCGCAACGCGCTTGGCGATATCGGCTTCGAGGAAATTCGGCCCAAGCTTTTTCAGGTCATCCTGCGATACCGGAATGACCTGCGCTTCCGGCACGATTCCCCATCGAACGGTCTTCGGCTCGCCAGCTTTGTTGGTCATGACGAAGCTGTTGAGGCTGTTGTACGGCTCCTCGGCGTAGCTCGCCGTCCACGGCGCGCTACCTGCCCACGACGCAAAATGTGAAAATTCAGGATTGGCCGCTATGAAGTTTTTCATCGCGTCCGCAGCCTTGTCCTTCGATGCTTTGAGCAAATCGTAGAACGCTTGCGGCGTCGATACAGGAAAGAATGGCGGATCAATCATCGCGCTGCGCCAGACCTGTCCGTCCGGAGTCGTGATCTGCACCCCGATACCGCGAACTCGAACGGTGGCATCGTCTACATTGGGGTCCTGCGTTCCAAGATTGAAGCGTCCGACGACCGGATACTCTCCCTTCTCGAAAACAACCGCCTTCGAAATTTCGGTTCCCGCACCGTTCGCTTCGAACGTGCCAGTAAAGCAGATGCCTTTGGCGTGGTTGCGGCGATGCCCCAAAGCCGGACCACCCGGCGGCGCAAAAGCGGCTACCATCTTCATCGGCGTGAGTCGCTGTGGCGAAAACCATCCGGCTGTATATGCGAACGCTGCCGCGCCGCCCCCGATGATGACGGCAATCAACGCCAATGAACCAACTGGCGTCGGTCGGTGAGTGTCCGACATTGAGACCTCGCTGTTGCTTGCTAAAGGGATGCGCGTGTTTGGCGCCAGCAATAACTGCAACCACGGCGACAATCTTTCAATATCGCTCCCGCTTTGCGAATTCGCACGATTTACTACGCGAGGTCATCGCAGGAGACATCGCGAGCTACCGGGCATCGACGAACCCGATAGCGTCGACAGCCACCAGTTCGCGCACGCGACGAACTGCCCTTCATCGCCAATATTTCAGGAAAGATCGCGGTCGGATTGAGTTACGAAAATCAAAACGGCGAGCACGGAGACATAAAACCGAAACGCGGCCTGCTGCCCATTCCACTCTGGCGACTCCCACATCGCAAACCATTCGCCGCCAACGACCATAAACCCGAAGAACCAGATTAAAAAGGCCAGCGTTGAAGCGGCAACGACATATCGCTTCGCATCGTTGAACGTTTCGGCCGCCGCGCGCCGGACACGCCACAGTGCAGCGGCCCCCGCGACGAACAGAATGCCGGTCAGCGCCTCAGCCGTGATAATGGCGGCGTACGCAACCTGCCACAGCGTAGGCTCTGATATAGCCCTATACCTGAGCGCACTTGTTGCTGGCATCGCGTCCATGCTCAAGACGTGCTGCACGAATACGTAATTCGTTTCGTAATCCGTAACATTATTGAAAGCGACCAGCAGGCAGAACAGGCCCAACGTCAAACACATTATGATTTTTGCGTACCGTGTCGTCAGCATGCCTCGCCCTTCAAAACAGCTGCGTGCCGACCATGTATATCGCCCGCATATTGTCCCCATTCGACGCGTTTTCGTCGCCTATTTAAGATATAATTTAGATAATATTTGATTTTTAATTTATATATCCAAGCTAGCATTGCGCCCAGCCAATTCTTGTATGCGTGGGTGCCAATGTCTTCCCAATCCGTTGAACGCCGCCTCCCCCCTGCCCAGGGCGCGAATATCCGAGCTGTCGAGCCGACTTTATCAGAGACATCGAGCGCAGAGCACGCAGAAGCAGAGGCTCGCGCTGATAAAGAATTTACTGCGTCCGCTCAGCTGGCCTACCTGGAGTCGGCGGTAAACGAATGGCAAACGCCGAACGGAGCGCCCGACGCGACATCAGAAGCGGCCCCAAAGCGCTCTCGAACCACAATCAATCCGACCACAGTAATGAAATCTTTGATTGCGATCGCCGTCGCGGTGGCACTCGGATGGTTTCCGGTTCAACGCCTGCTCGCCACGACGAGCGCGGAAGCTGTCGTGAATGCGCGGATTATCACAATTAGAGCGCCGATCGAAGGCGAAGTGACGATGGCGCAAAACGGAACCGATATCGGAAGCCCTTTCCGCGACAATCAGGATATCCTGACTATCCGCAACGAACGCGCCGATTCGGTGCATCTGACGAACCTGCAGCGGGATCGAGATCAGCTGCGCACGAACATTGGCGCTCTCGAAGCCAAGAAAAAACTGCTTATGAGCAGCCTCGATGAACTCAATTCCCAACAGGAACGATTTCGCCTCGGACGCATCGCTCAGCTTGAACAGCGCGTCCGGGAGGCGGATGCCAATATCGCCTCGGCCCAGGCCCAATACGCAGTCGCTTCGGAAGCTTTGAAGAGGGCCGACGCATTGCGAAAGACGGACGCAGCCAGCCAGGCCTTTCTCGATAAGGCCCAGGGGGAGGCTCACGTAACGGAGCAGGCCATCAAAGCGCTGATCGAACATAAGAAAGGGATTCTCGTCGAACTCGATGCCGCAAAAAACGGAACGTACGTCGGCGATAGTTACAACGACACGCCCCAATCGGCCCAGCGCAAGATGGAAGTTTCGCTTGAACTTTCCGAAGTTCAGGCGCGCCTCACTGGCACCAAGGACCAACTCGCCGCAATCGACGCTTCAATTGCGACCGAGAAGAGCCGGCATGCCGAATTGGCGAAAGCAGTTATTCACTCCAGTGTAAACGGACGTGTCTGGGAAATGCTCACCGCCCCCGGCGAGCACGTCAACGCTGGACAAGACCTTATGAAACTCATCGATTGCGGGAGCGCCATTGTCACCGCAAGCGTCAGCGAGACGGCCTATGAGCGCCTCTCGATTGGCCAACAAGCGACGTTCACGCCACGCGACGGCGGCCCGGTATTGCATGGCATCGTCGTCGGCCTGAACGGTCTTGCTGCGGTCGAATCCAATACCGCAATTCAGCAGAGCGCTCTGTCACGCGAGCCATATCACGTCAGCCTCAAGTTTCCAGACTTGGCGAATAACTTCGACTGCAGGGTTGGCCGTTCGGGCCTCGTGAAATTTGCTGACGGCGGCAGTGTATTTGCCGGTAGCCTCTACTGAGGACCGAACGATGAATGCCGCCGCAGGAATGGGTTATGCCGACGCGCTGCTGCCGGCCCTTATTGTCGCCCTGTTGGCGACAGCAATTCTCCCGTGGGTCAATCGCAACAACACGATCGTGCGAACCTGCGCGATCCTGGTCGGCATCGCGCTCGGTTGGCGATATATGTCGTGGCGCATCTTCGATACGATTCCCTCGGCGGACAATCCCGTCAATTTCACCACCGGCGTGATCTTCACAGCCGTCGAAGCACTGACGATGATCGGCGCCACGATCTCGCAATTATTCCTGACGCGCACGCGCAATCGAACGTCTGAAGCGAACCGCAACGTTCCGCGTCTGCTGGCGCAGCCGACGTTGCCGAAGGTCGACGTGCTGATCTGCACTTACAATGAAGACGAAAACATTCTCGAGCGCACCATCATCGGCTCGCTGGCGTTGACATACCCGAATTTTCGCATCTGGGTCTGCGACGACGGGCGGCGCGCCTGGCTGAAAGCGCTCTGCGAGCGCCATGATGTGGGCTACATCACCCGCGAGGAAAATGCCCACGCCAAGGCCGGCAACATCAACGCAGCGCTCAAAAAGCTGGCCAAGCTCGATGAAAAGCCGACATTCGTATCGATCCTGGATGCGGATTTCGTGCCGCTTCCCTCGTTCCTGACGCGCGCCGTATCGCTGGCGCTGGATGCCGACGTCGGTGTCGTCCAGACGCCTCAGCATTTCTTCAATCCGGATCCCGTCCAAAGCAATCTCGCGCTGACCCGCGTCTGGCCGGATGAGCAGCGATTCTTCTTCGATATCGTGATGGCGTCGAAAGACGCATGGAACGCAGCCTTTTGCTGCGGAACGTCGTCGGTCATTCGCTTCGATGCCCTGCAACGCATCGGCGGCTTCCCAACGGACTCCGTCACCGAGGATTACCTCCTCTCCTTGCGCCTGCGCGAAAAAGGCTTCAGGACAGTCTATTTGAACGAAGCGTTGTCGCTGGGCTTGGCGCCCGAGGGCCTCGCCGAATACAGCGGTCAGCGTAGCCGCTGGGCACTCGGATTTGTCCAGATCTGCCGCGGCCCGAGCGGCCCGCTCCGGTTCGGAAACAAATTGCCGATCGTCGATCGCATCATGCTCTGCGAGACGTTCCTGCATTGGTCGGTAACCCACCTCTTTCGTCTTCTGGGCGTCATCGTGCCGGCGCTTTATCTGCTGTTTGGTATCGAAGCGGTTCATGCCAACGTCATCGACGCGATCTGGTATTTGGCCCCGTTCCTCGCGGCGCAGTGGGCTATCTTCACATGGTTGACGGAAGGCCGCGTTCTGCCGCTGATGACAGACCTCTATCAGATGCTCTGCTCAGTCGATGTTTTGAAAGCAGTCGTCGCCGGCCTCATCAAACCGAAGGGCCAGAAGTTCAAAGTGACGGCTAAAGGCGGAGATCGCAGTCGGCAAATCGTTCAATGGCCGCTACTGCGCATCTTCGGGACGCTACTCATCGCGACGATGCTCGGCATTGCCCAGGCATTTATTGTCGACCAATCGCGTCCACTCGCGGAATCGAGCGCCATCGCGCTTTTCTGGAGTTGGTATAACATGGTCGTGTTGACACTCTGCTGCTACGTCTGCAGTGAGCAGCAGCAGCGGCGCGCCGGTCAGCGCTTTGAAATGGAGATGCCCGTCACGCTCTCGGCGAAAAGCTCGAGCGCCGTCTATCGCGCTTCCGACATCTCGGCGAGCGGCATGCATCTACTCGGCAAGCCGCCCCTTCCGGTCGGCAGTAAGGTCAACGCCAACTTCGCTGGCATCGACGTTGATGCGCACATTCGCCGTTCCACTGAAAATGGTTTCGGATTGGAATTCGAGTTGACGGAGCAGACCAAAACCCAGGTGCTTCAGCTCATCTTTTCCGGCAAGGCATCCACTGCGGTCACTGACATCAAACCTCACCTCGTTGCCAAGGCCCTCGCCGCCCGCGTGTTCCGCTAGCCGTTACCGCCGGTCGCAGCTTGAAACGTGGCTACCGCTTCCGACAATGGGCGCAGCTCCAGACTGGACACACGGCAACCGTCCGAAACGTTTGCGCGCGTGACCCCATTGATGAGTGATGCGGGTAAACGACATCCATCGTCCCCACCAGACCTGCATCAACGACTTGGCGCGATACAAAGGCCGCACAATTCGCATGCCTGAGATGCCGGATTAACCGCCATTGTGCGGTTCATTCATGCATACGCCCGGTCGGGGAATGCTCCGTCCTGATCCCGCGCTCGCGTCGGCCGCGAAGGCCTTTACCAACGCCAAAATTCCTGAATAGAGTTGAAGCGGCACAATGCTTCCAGGAAGGTTTGGCAGGATGGCAACGCAGGCGATCGTCAAGACGACGTGTCCCCGGGATTGTTACGATGCGTGCGGCATCATCGTGAAAATGGCGAGCGACGGAGCCATCTCTGTTGTCGGCGACCCCGATCACGACATGAGCCGCGGCAAGCTATGTGGCAAGTGCTCGATTGCCTATAACGGCGTGTGGCGCAGCAAGACAGAGCGTCTGACGACGCCGTTGATACGTATCGGACCCAAAGGATCCGGCCAGTTCGCCGAGGTGTCCTGGGATGACGCCATATCGGAGATTGCGCGACGGCTGCAGAGCATCATCGCGACCGACGGCGGCCAAGCCATCCTGCAAACCCATTACACGGGAACGTGCTCATTGATTGCCGGGCTGTTTCCGCTGCGTTTCTTCAATCGGATTGGGGCAACCGAAGTCGATCCCGATACGGTTTGCAATAAGGCTGGCCACGTTGCGCTTCAGCTCGCTTTCGGAGAATCGACCCGCGGCTTCGACCCGCGCACAATCAAATCGAGCAAATGCGTCTTGATATGGGGCGCGAACCCGTCAGCCTCCGCGCCTCATGTTCACGAGCACTGGGTAACACAAAGCGGTATTCCCACGATCGTCGTCGATCCGATCCGCCATGCGACAGCGGAAGCCGCCGACATTCATCTGCAGCTCTTTCCCGGAACCGATGCAGCGCTCGCTTTCGCGATGCTCGCCGTCATCAAATCGGCCGGAAAACTCGATCGCGGTTTTCTTGCGAGCCATTGTATCGGTTGGGATGACATCGAACCGCAGCTCGACGCCTGCACATTGAGCTGGGCGGAAGCGACGACCGGCGTACCTGCTGCCCTCATCGAGAAGGCAGCGCTGCTCTATGCCGACGGTCCATCGCTATTATGGATGGGGCAAGGCTTCCAGCGCCAGACGTTCGGGGGCAACGCCATGCGTTCGGTCGGGCTGCTACCACCAGCAACAGGCAACGTCGGCAAGCTCGGCGCTGGCTTTCTCTATCTCAATGGCTGGGACGCCCGAGGCGTTGATGGCGGCTATCTTTCAGCCTCTCATCTCAACGCCGATCCTCAGTCCGTCAGCCATATGGATCTCGCTGAGCGGCTTGAAAGCGGCGAGACGAAAGCGCTTTTCACCTGGAACAACAACATCGCGGCCTCGAGCCCCGAGCAAGCGCGCTTGCGCCAAGCCTTGCGCCGCGAAGATCTTCTCCAGGTCACGGTCGATCTGTTTCAGACCGACACGGCCGACTATGCCGATTTCGTTCTGCCTGCGGCGAGCTTTCTGGAATTCGACGACGTCGTCATGTCGTACTTCACGCATTCGGTCTCGGCCCAGGTCGCAGCGCTCGCCCCGCTCGGAGACGCGCTTCCCAATCAGGAGATCTTCCGGCGCCTCTCAGCCGCAATGGGGCTGACCAATCCGGAGCTTTACGAAACCGACACCGCAATTATTGAAGCCATCCTCAGCCAAGCGCGCCCTGGACTGGATTTCAAAACGCTCGCAGCAGCAGGCACGATGCATGTGCCCGAAGAACCGAGCATACAATTCGCGGCCCATGACTATCATACGCCTTCTGGAAAAATCGAAATGACCGGCGCGCCATTTGTCGAAGCCGGATTGCCATCGGCCCCCACACCTATTTCGGAGCGCCGGCCGGCCGTCGGCGAATACCGCATGTTATCGCCGGCATCAGAATGGCTCATGAACAGCAGCTATGCCAACGACGGCAAGATCGCCCGCCGGCTGCAGACGTGCGAAGCCTGGCTCAGCCCCACCGACGCCGAAGCCATAGGCGTCGAATCCGGAAACCGTTTGCACGTGAGCAGCAAGACCGGTTCCATCGAGTTGAGCGTGGGTATCTCATCTGCCGTTCCGACGGGCGTGCTGCTTGCGCCGAAAGGGCAATGGCCGAAGGCATCGGCCTCGGGGGCCAACATCAATGTCCTCAACCCCGGAGAAAAAGCCGACCTCGCCCAGAGCTGCGCCGTGCACAGCATCAACGTCACACTGGCGAAGGCCGAAATCGCAACTTGAGGCCGAGTGGAAAGGAAGACGCTCAGGCGTCTTCTTCCAGCGTCGTTTGCGCAATTTCCGTCGCGCCCCCATTGAAGTAGGCGGCAATGAAATGACCGGCCGCGACCGCGAGAATGCAGAATACGACCGATAGTCCGATATTGAGCGCCGCACGGCCTACTGCGCCAGAGCGCAGAAGATCGAGCGTCTGAAGGCTGAAGGAGGAAAAGGTTGTAAAGCCTCCGCAGAACCCGACCATCACCAGTAAGCGGACATCTTCGGCAACCGGATACCGCCCATGCCCCAGGGTCAGCGTACCGAAAAAGCCTATGAGGAACGATCCCGCGATATTGATGAGGATTGTGCCCCACGGCAGGGTGCCGCTGATCGGAAGGGCGAGATACGACCCGGCATAACGACACAAGCTCCCGATCGCTCCGCCGAACATGACGACGAGACACGTCGTGAAATTCATATGAGGCTCCTCTTCAGCATTCAGCCGACGGCGCACCCCGTCGGCAACGGCTATCGTAGGAGTCATCAGCCACAATGGCGGTTATCGGGGGAACCCCATCCCCATCGCTTCTCAAGTACACGATTTTTGCGATCCCCCAAACTGGGCTTATGTGCGTCACGGCAGCTTCCGCGCTCACCCCCCGCCCCCTCAATCGCTTGCAAATAATTAAGGTTCTGGCCACGCTCCGGAAATGTGCCACGCGCCAACTTCCGCACAAAGAGCAGCTTCTGGGCCTCGCGCACGATTAAAAACCGCTCCGGGCCAGCTGAAACGCAAGGCAACCTTGATGCGGAATTGTAATGCAGAGTGATACGCGCTCGCGCCTGAGCGCGATCTGGCAACTGACGACGCCCTACTTCTTCTCAAAGGAACCGGGTGTCGTGCGCATCGGCACGCGGCTGAAATTCACCGCGGCGGAACGCTGGATCGGCGGCACCCTGCTTTTTGTGGTCCTGGCCATCGAATTTGGACAGGTCGGCCTCTCCGTCCTGCTCAATAACTGGAACGCCCAATTCTACAACGCGCTTCAAACGAAGAACGTCGGCGCGTTTTGGCACCAGCTCGCGATATTCTCCGTCATCGCCACCGCCTTCATCATCTCGTCGGTTTATCAGCTCTACCTCAATCAATGGCTGCAGATACGATGGCGGCGCTGGATGACAGAGCGTTACGTTCATCACTGGCTCGACAACAGCACGCACTATCGCATGCGTCTTCGCGGCGAGGCAGCCGATAACCCCGACCAACGTATCGCCGACGACATCGCCCTCTATATCGGACGGACGCTCTCCCTCGGCATTGGCTTCCTGTCCTCGATTACGAGCCTCGTTTCGTTCAGCATCATCCTATGGGGAATTTCCGCCGAGGTCCCGCTGCAGATTGCCGGGTATCACATCGGCGCCCACGGTTACCTCGTTTGGCTTGCAGCGATATTCGCTCTCGTAGCTAGCGTCGGAGCACATCTCATCGGCCGCACACTGGCGAGCCTCAACTTTAGTCGCCAACGGCGCGAAGCCGACTTTCGGTTCGGCTTAGTGCACTTTCGCGAAAACTCCGAACAGATCGCACTCCTGCGCGGAGAGGATGCTGAGCGCGCTATTCTGCGCGATCGCTTCTCCGAAATCGTCTCCAACTGGCACGACATCATGCGTCGCCAGAAATTTTTGACGTTCTTCACGACCGGATACAATCAGATCGCCGTCGTGCTGCCGTTTCTCATCATGGCTCCGCATTATTTCGCAGGCGCAATCATGCTCGGCGTCATGACGCAAACGGCCGGCGCTTTCGGCCAAGTGCAATCGTCGATGTCCTTCTTCGTCAATTCCTACACCGACTTGGCAGAATGGATCGCTGTGATCGACCGGCTTTCGGGTTTCTCCGATCAGATGCAGATCGCCGCGGCAGCGAGCGAAACATCCGCCCTCTCGATGGGCGCCACAAACACCAACGGCGTACTGAGCCTTGCCGGCATTTCGCTCGTAACACCGAGTGGAAAAAAGCTGCTGAATTCTGTCAACCTCAATGTCGAACCCGGCGAGTCGGTGCTCCTCATGGCCCCGTCCGGCGCCGGCAAGACGACGTTGCTGCGCACCATTCTGGGTTACTGGCCTCACGCGACGGGCGAAATCCTGACCAGATCCGGCGCCCGCCTCCTCGCCCTCCCGCAGAAGCCCTATTTCCCGCTCGGCTCGCTGCATAGCGTGCTGACCTATCCGGCGACGGAAGCGCAGCCGTCGGATCAAGACATCTCCGACGTCTTAAAGATCACAGGTCTCGAACACCTGGAACCGTCTCTCAACGTTGTCGACCGCTGGAACAATATCCTTTCGGTCGGCGAGCAGCAGCGCGTCGCGCTTGCACGCGCCATTCTGCTCCGTCCAGATATCCTCTTCCTCGACGAGGCAACGTCCGCCCTCGATGAAGCAGCCGAAGCGCGCGTACTGACCGCGATACGAGAGCAGCTGCCCGATACGGCCATCGTTTCCATTGGCCACCGGTCCTCGCTCTTGCCTCTCCACGACCGTGTCGTTCACGTTGCCGCGGACAACCACGACGAAGACGAGATGATCGCAATTCCGCCTGAGAGCGTGGCCGCTGCGGAATAGTCAAATCGTCGAACTGCAGAGTTCCGCCTCGGCCGTTTTCACTAAAGATGTCCAATCCGTAAGGACAAAAGGCGCACAAGTGCGTGAAACGCCGTTGCCCGCAAAGGGAAAACACCCACCTAGTTACAAGGTGGCCAAGCGACGCATTGGGCTTCCAGGAGCCACGACGCCCGAACGGGAGACTGACAAATGAAACCGACAGGACAAAGCTTTTTCGGCATGTTTTCTGGCGTGTTGCTGTTTTCGCTTCTTTTCACGGAGATCGCGATCGCCGCGGTGCATTAAGCCGGCGAACCTTCGCCGTGCACTTCGCACCTGATCCTTTCCTTTTCTCTAGCCGCTGACGGCGCAGGCTTTGATGGTCTGTGCCGTTTTATTTTTTGCAGCCCTGATTGCACTCAGCGGTACGACCGCGACCGGCGACCGGCGACCGGCGACCGGCGTATCCATGCTTTCTATGTTCTGAGCAATTGTGCGATTGTTCGTAAATCTTCCTTAGGTTTAAGACTTGGAAACCATCTCCTGCGCATCCTCTCGCAGAGGCTGATCCGGGCGGGTAACGGCTCATCCATGCACCAACGAAGGAACCCGAGACCGACACACTTATGTGTGGCCGGTCCCGGTACGGTGCTGGTTGACTGCTCCCCGCTGCATAACCAGCGCCGGGCGGCGAGGCGGTGGTCGCCTCGCCCGCTGTGCAGCGACAAGATTCTAAGACCAACCGTCTTGAGATTTGGTTTGCCCCTTCGAGGCGATACCACCTGCCATGCATCGGCGGCAGAAAAGATCGGCTGAGATCGGCTGGGTCGCACTCCCCGCATGAAAACACGCGACCCTCCCACACCGTCGGCTAACGATCGCCAGACGCAATCCGATCCATATACCTTGAGATTATGGAACGGGCGCCTATCGCGCTTATCTCCAATACGTCAGTTCCGATAACGCTGCGTCCGCTCAGAAACGGACCTCGCTTCGGTAAATTGGAGAAATGAAAATGAAAGTCGCAATCCTCGCAACAGCGCTTCTGCTCTGTGGTGTTTCGGGCGCGTTCGCATCTCCCCGTTGCAACGGCGACCTTGGCTCATCCGGCACGGCGCAGTGTTTCGTGATCCGGTAAACTCGCACGACATCACCCCCACAAAAGAAAATGCATTTCGGAAAGGGCGTCTCCAAGCACACCCTTTTGCTTCCTTCTCTATGACAGTCGGGACGAAACGGGCGTGAGACTAAACGCACGTATAGCCCCTCCCTCCGAATGTATGGCCGACGGAGCCAAAGGTTAAATAGCCGGCTCAATGCGCCGCTCGTTATATCTTTGCTAGCCGAGATGGAGATGTGGCCATGCTGACTGCAACCACTGACGACGTTGCAACCCAGTCCGCACACGAGACCGCAAAGTCCGGAAGCGTTGTCCCGAAGGCAAGGGAAACGATTGCACCCGCGCCGAGCCCTTCGCCCGATGAAGCTCATTCAAAGCAGGCGGCGGAAAATTCGCGTCAACGGCTCCCATTCCGCGCGCGGCACATTCTCATCGCTGCCGTTGCGGCAGCAATTATTGGCGGCGGCATCTACGCTGGCTGGAAATATTGGACCGAATGGCGCTTCGAAGTCTCTACCGACGACGCCTACGTCCAAGCTGACGTCGTCGCCATCGCGCCGCAGGTATCCGGCGACATTTCAGCTCTGTACGTCGACGACAACCAGCACGTCAAAGCCGGACAGGTTCTCGCCGTCATCGATCAACGAGATTACAAAGCGGCCGTCGATCAAGCGAAAGCCGGAGTCAAGCAGGCAGAAGCCGTTATCGCCACCGACCAAGCCCAGATCGTCGAACAGCAAGCCGTCGTGAGCGAAGCCGAGGCGACGATCAAGGCCGACGAAGCAACCGAGAAATACGCCGAGCAGAACGATAAGCGGTTCGGCACACTCGCGAACGAAGGCTACGGCTCCGTCCAAGCCGAGCAGCAAGCGGCCTCTCAAATCGGCACGGCGCAGGCCACGCTCGCGAAAGACAAAGCCGCGCTGACGGCAGCCCAGAAACAAATTGTGACGTTGACTGCCGAGTTGAGGCAAGCGCGCGCAATGCTCTCGCAGAACAATGCGACGCTTGAACAGGCCGAGATCAATCTCGGCTACACGACGATTACGTCACCTGTGGATGGCATCATCGGCGATCGAACGGTCCGCGTCGGTCAGTATGCTCAACCCGGCACCGAATTGCTTGCGGTCGTGCCACTCAAAAAAGCTTATGTGGTTGCCAACTTCAAGGAAACGGAACTCGCCGAAGTGCGCCCCGGACAGCCGGTTACGATTGCAGTAGACACGTTCGACGACGAAACGGTGCAGGGTTACGTCGGCAGTATAGCTCCCGCGAGCGGGCAGGAATTCGCACTGCTTCCGCCGGATAACGCCACCGGCAACTTCACGAAAATCGTCCAGCGCATCCCCGTGAAGATCTACATCGACCCAAACGATCCCTTCGCTGGCAAGCTCCGGCCCGGCATGTCGGTCATCGCAACGATCGACACACACCGCAAGACGCCGGCGTCGGCACCTGTGGCGAAGCAAGCGCCATGAGCGCCGCTCGCGATAGCTCCGACAGCGAGCGTGCTTCGTTGCGGACATGGATCGCGGTCTCTGGCTGCATGCTAGGCGCCCTAATCGCCGTCCTCGACATCCAGATCGTCAACTCGTCCTTACCTGAAATCGAAGGCGGCATAGGTACCGGCGTCGATAACGGCACCTGGATCTCGACGTCGTATCTGATCGGCGAAATCGTCATGATCCCGCTGACGGATTACCTTAGCCGCGTATTCGGCTTCCGCCGCTTCCTGCTCACGAATGTCCTGCTATTCCTCTTTTTCTCGGTCGCCTGCGCCTTCGCGGGCAACCTCGGCACGATGATCGTAATGCGCGGCTTCCAAGGCTTCACCGGCGGCGTCATGATCCCGATGGCCTTCACCGCCGTGCTGACAAAACTTCCCGAAAGCCAACGCCCAATAGGAATGGCCGCATTCGCGCTCACCGCCACGTTCGGCCCCGCGATCGGCCCGACCATCGGCGGCATCCTCACCGAGCAATACGGCTGGCCCTACATCTTCTTCGTGAATCTCGTTCCCGGCGCATTGATGCTCTCGCTGCTCTTTCCGACGCTCGATCGCCAGCCTATGCAGCTCCGTCTGCTGCGCGAGGGAGACTGGTTCGGCATCACGACGATGGCGATCGGTCTCGCCTGTCTGCAAACCGTCCTGGACGAAGGCAACAAGGACGATTGGTTCGGCTCGCCGTTCATCGTGCATCTTGCGATCATCTCGGCAGTCATGCTGACGATTTTCATCGCCATTGAACTTACCGTCGAGAAGCCGGCCGTGCAGCTCCGCCTGCTAACCCGCCGGAGTTTCGGTCTTGGTACATTGGCAAATACACTGGTCGGCTTCGCACTGTTCGGATCGATCTACGTGCTTCCCGCGTATCTCGACGAGGTCCAGGGATATAACGCTCAACAGATCGGCCTTGTCCTCGCATCGGCCGGACTTCCGCAACTGCTGATCATTCCATTCGTCCCGTTTCTCCTCAAGCGTTTCGACGCGCGCTTGATTGTTTGCACCGGCCTAAGCATCTTCGCGATCAGCTGCTTCATGAACACGCATTTGAGCTTCAATGACGCTGGACAGCAGTTCTTCTACACCAACGTCGTACGTGCCGCCGGTCAGGCAATCTTGCTCTCGCCGCTCTCGGTTCTGGCGACCAGCAGCGTGGGTCCGAAAGATTCCGCAGCGGCGTCTGGCTTGTTCAACATGCTGCGCAGCTTGGGCGGCGCGATCGGCACGGCAGCGCTTGCGACCCTCATCACCAAGCGCGAACAATTTCATTCCAACATCATTGGCCAGTCGGTCACCCCTTACAATCTGACGGACCAGTCCTTCCTCACCCGCATGCAGCACTACTTTGAAGCGCACAGCTTACCCGACCCCGGTCGCGCCTATCATCAAGCCGAAATTCTGCTCGGCAACCTCGTTGCCCAGCAATCACTGATCATGGCCTTCTCAGATGCTTTTTATGTCATGGCTCTTGTTTTGGTCGTGGCGGCAATTGCCGTTGTCTTCATCAAGGCGCCAGGATCGCACCATCCTGCCCGCGCAATCACTGTCAGTAGATGACCGTTTGAGTGCGGACACACTGCATTTTTCTGCTGCATTTCTCATCAGCCTTCGCTGTAAAACAGCACGCAAGCTTGGCGATGGCTTCAGCCCTGAATGCCCGCTGCGCACGCTACGCACGCTACGCATCAGGTAAAAAAAGGGCGCCCACGAACAGATAAAAACCAAAAAGAATTTGGCGACTTTGTATTGCGCTCAATGCGACAACCCCACATAAATCAAGCCTGGACTTGGGGGAACGGCATGAGCAAAAGCAAGATCGCATTGATTTCGGGTGTCACCGGCCAGGACGGCGCTTACCTTGCGCGCTTTCTCCTCGATAAGGGCTACGTTGTTCACGGCATCAAGCGACGATCGTCTTCTTTCAACACCCAGCGCGTCGATGAAATCTATCAGGATCCGCATGAAGTGAGCACGTCGTTCTTCATGCACTATGGCGATCTAACGGATTCAACCAACATCATTCGGCTTGTCCAGGAAACCCAGCCGGACGAAATCTACAACCTCGCCGCACAAAGCCACGTTCAGGTGAGTTTCGAGACACCGGAATACACCGCCAACGCCGACGCCATGGGCGTACTGCGTTTCCTCGAGGCGCTGCGCATTCTCAAGCTGGAGAATTCTGTCCGATTTTATCAAGCTTCCACGTCGGAGCTTTACGGCATGGTCCAGGAAACGCCGCAGAAGGAAACGACACCATTTTATCCGCGTTCGCCGTATGGCGTCGCCAAGCTTTATGCCTACTGGATCACCGTAAACTATCGCGAAGCCTACGGCATGCACGCCTCGAACGGCATCTTATTCAATCACGAAAGCCCCCTGCGCGGCGAAACTTTCGTCACGCGCAAAATCACGCGTGCCGTTGCTCGCATCGCGGCTGGTTTGCAGTCCGCGCTTTATCTTGGCAATCTGGACGCCAAGCGCGACTGGGGCCATGCGAAAGACTACATCGAAGGCATGTGGATGATCGTCCAAAACGAAAAGCCAGCCGACTACGTGCTGGCTACGGGAGAAACCCATGCCGTTCGCGAATTCGTCGAGCTTGCCTTCGCTGAAGTCGGTAAGAGCGTCGCCTGGAAAGGACAAGGCGTCGACGAAATCGGGTACGACGTCAAAACCGGCACCGAATTGGTTCGCATTGACCCGCGCTATTTCCGTCCGACCGAAGTCGATCTATTGCTCGGCGACCCAACCAAAGCCCGCAACGAACTGGGTTGGCACCACAAAGTTGGCTTCCAAGAACTCGTGAAGGAAATGGTCGCGGCCGACATCGCGCTCCTCGAACGTGAAAGCTGGCGCAACACACTCAACGAATAGTGAGCGCGACGACAATGCGAGGAAGCGATGTCCTTTGATCTGACCAACAAGCGCGTATTCGTTGCCGGCCACCGCGGCATGGTCGGTTCCGCCATCGTCCGTCTGTTGCAAAACGAAAATTGCACCATCCTGACCGTCGGCCGCGACAAGACCGACCTTCGCGATCAAACGCGGGTCAGAGAGTGGTTCGCCAGCGAAAAACCGGATGCCGTGTTTCTTGCCGCGGCGAAGGTCGGTGGCATTCTCGCGAACGACACCTACCCTGCCGAATTTCTCTACGACAATCTCGCCATTGAATTGAATGTGATCGACGCAGCCTACCGCAGCGGCGTCGAGAAGCTATTGTATCTTGGTTCTTCGTGCATCTATCCGAAATTCGCGCCGCAGCCGATCCCTGAAAGCGCCCTACTGACGGGAAGCCTGGAGCCGACAAACGAATGGTATGCGATCGCAAAAATCGCCGGACTGAAACTCTGCGAGGCATATCGCCGTCAGTACGGAGCCGACTTCATCTCGGCAATGCCGACCAATCTCTACGGCCCGGGAGACAACTATGACCCACTCAAAAGCCACGTCATCCCAGCGCTTTTACGCAAGGTGCATGAGGCCAAAAAGGCTGGCGTGGGAGAAATTACAATCTGGGGTTCGGGCACACCGCGACGCGAATTTCTCCACGTCGACGATGCTGCGAGCGCCGTCGTTCATCTGATGAAAGTCTATTCCGGCGCCGAACACGTCAACGTTGGAACGGGCGAAGACATCACAATTCTCGACCTGGCGCGCCTCGTGTGCGATGTCGTCAGTTTCGACGGCAAAATCGTCGCTGATCCGACGAAGCCAGACGGCACGCCGCGCAAGCTGCTCGACGTCTCCAAGCTGAAGGCCACGGGCTGGGCCCCGCGCTACGGGCTGCGCGACGGCCTCACCGAAGCCTACAACTGGTTCAAGGACAACGAAGCGACGGCACGGCTGACGGTCTGATTTTCGTAGCGCAGCCACCTGACCGAAGTTCTTACCGCCAGCGTTTTGAGTTGCGCTCAATCGCACCGGAACCAAACAAGCGTCGTGCGAGCTACGACTTCACGCGAGTAATTCCCCCTACTCTTTTGTCATCAGATCGGCATCTGCCCCGGCACGAAAACCAATCCGCAGCGCGGCACAGATCCATGGCCGATCGTCATTGATCTTGGCTTCGCGGACCGAAACCAATCCCGACAGTCCGAGAGTTGCCCCATCCGCGACTGCAAAATTTTGGAGCGCAGACGAACTCGTTTCTGTTCGACGAATGTTCAATAGCGTGCGCCCAATAAAACAGCTTGCTCAAATACCAAGCACTCTATTGCGCTGCACTTAGCATAACACTCTGATTTTACAGGCTGCTGCTTGGTGCTCTGCGGTACGAAAACGCGCGTTGCAGCATCGAATATTTGTTTCTTATCACGAAAAAATATTGACGAACGCTCGCCCCCCTGCGCCACTTATGTCGCAGGGAGCAGAGCTCAAATAGCAACGTCAGGGAGAGAGCGGCAAGCAGCTTTGCATCCACACAGCACCGCGAGGCGAAGGGAGAAAAAATGCAAAAAATGAACTCTGACCCACGTATCGCCGGAAAGTTCTCCGGTGATCGACTGTGGTCTTTGACTGCGATCGCCGTACTCTGGCTCCTCTATGCGTTCGTCTTCTACGAGATCAAAGACTACGCCGGTTCGTCAGAAGTCATCAGCGTACTCCTCATTTCGGGAGCGCTGGTCATCTTGTTCAATACCGCAGCCATTTTCGCAATGCTCTTTCACCTCAGCGAAGAGCGCGACGAGATCTACGGTCTCGACCTTCACTATCTCGACCTCAAGAAAAAATGACAAATCGAATTCATAGGTGGAAACGTGGCCAACTCACACTATGAGCCTCCGAAGCAATCTGCCTTCGGACAGCTCGTCGATAGTCTGTTTCTTCTCGTGCTGGTTCTCGCGGCTTTATTCGCGCCGCTCTATTTGAAACTTGCTGGCGGCGGAAAAATTGATCTTCCCGTTGCCGACAAATCCACGTGGGTGGGACTAGGCCAGAACGCCGTCCAGCAGGCCCAATGGGAAAAATTGGGCTTCACACCCGACACAGCAGCCTCGCTGATCACGTCGCGTTTTGACTACAGCTTCAATACTGTCGAACTCGCCATCACCGCAGTCGTGATCATCGGATACTTCGTCCTGCTCTTCATCTTTTCGAAGACTGAGTATCGCGACGTTATCGAAGAACGCTTCGGGAAAAAGTGAGGCATTAGATGAACAGCTTCCAACTATTGGAATATGCCGCGTGGGCTCTTTCTGCAATCCTTGGACTATGGATGCTTATTGACATGATCAGGATCGACAGGACCTACGACGAAGAGCTTCTTACCTCGTCGAAAGAAGGTGAGATCGACGATACGCTCGTCATTGATCCGCCGCACCAAGGGGGCCATCAATGACACAGACTACTGCAGTTCACGGCGAGAAGATTTCTCTGCTGCGTGTGCTCGGCCCAGGCCACGTATGGGCGCTCGGCGTCGGCATCGTGCTTGTTGGCGAATACATGGGTTGGAACTTCGCCGTCGGCAAGGGCGGCATGATCGCAGCGCTCATCGCATGTTGGGTCGCGGGCTTGCTTTATACCTGCGTGGCGATGATCGATTCCGAAGTGACTTCAACTGTCGCGGCAGCGGGTGGCCAGTACGCGCAGGCAAAACACATCGTTGGCCCGCTCATGGCATTCAACGTTGGTCTCTATCTGGTGTTCGCTTACACAATGCTCGAAGCGGCGAACGCCATTACACTCGGGTATCTGGTTCAGACAGTAGGAACCATGGCCGGATTTGCCGATGTTCACGACAAACCGTTCATCGTGCTGACAATCCTATTCCTGGCTTGGCTCAACTATCGCGGCGTTTACGCGACGCTGACCGTCAACCTGGTACTGACCGCCGTGGCATTCATCGCAATTCTCATCTTGTTTGCCGCGGTTAAGCCTTGGACGAACGATCTGCTGCATCATAAGGACTTCCTGAACGGTCTTCCTTACGGCTGGCTCGGCGTCATCGCATCCCTGCACTTTGGCCTATGGTATTATCTCGGCATCGAAGGAACTTGTCAGGCCGCAGAGGAAGTTCGCTCGCCTGCGCGCTCACTGCCTCTCGGCACCATGACCGGCATCATGACGCTTCTGATCGCGGCGACGATGACGTGGTACATTTGCTCCGGTTTGATGCCTTGGGAATACCTCGGTCAGGCCGTCACGCCATTGTTCGATGCCGCTCGGCTTACGAACTCGATGCCGCTGATGGTGCTTCTGTTTGTCGGAACCGTGTTTTCCACGCTCGCTTCGGCAAACGGTTGCATCAACGATGCTTCCCGCGCGTGGTTCTCGATGGGACGCGATCGTTACCTTCCGACTTGGTTCGGTGCCGTGCATCCCAAAAACCGGACGCCCTATCGATCGATCGTGTTCCTAGTTCCGGTGGCGCTGGTGTTTGCGTATTTCGCGCCGCTCGATCAGGTCATCACCTTCTCGATCCTGTCGGGCCTCCTCGGCTACACGTACATGTCGCTGAACGTGATCTTGTTCCGCAGGAAATGGCCCCTCGGGACGATCAAGAGAGGCTACATCCATCCCTTCCATCCGTTACCCGCGCTGGTATTGCTGATCCTCTGCTCGGCAACATACTTCGCGGTGTTCCTAGGCTATGGCACCCAGCTCATCGCAATGCTCGTCTTCTTCATGGTTGCGTCGCTATGGTTCCATTTCCACCGCTATCAGTATGTGAGGCGTGGAGATCAATTCACGATGCAATGGCCTCGACCACAGGGTTATTGAAGGTGAAAAAGGGAATGGCGGTCCGCGCCGCCATTCTCTATCCGGCTGGAGACGTTCCGTGACCCTATCTCTGACATTCGCCCTCATCGGCCTCGTGGTCATCACCGTCGTCGCGATACGAGAGCACCGCAGGATTATCGCAGCTAGGCGCCCGCTGCTGGACGGCTGTGCTGCGGCGCTGTCCGAGCCCAAGATCACATACGGCGGCGACGGTTTCCCGACGCTGGAGGGCTTCCACGGTGGACGCTACCTCCGCGCCGAATTGTTCCCCGACACGATGACTATTCGCCGACTACCTCAGTTGTGGCTGAAACTGACGCTGATAGAACCCCGCCCGCGTTTACCTGAGTTCTCATTGCTCGTCCGGCCGAGCGGCTACGAATTCTACTCTTTGACAGCAGCGCATGCTGTCGTCCTTCAGCCCCCGGCCGACATCGCGGCTGAAATTCTCGTGAAAGGCAGCAGCCACACCTCGCAAAATTCGCTCGACCGTTCCGCGCCTGCTCTACGGCGCATTTTCTCCGATCCTCGGATGAAAGAAGCAGCGGTGACGGCGCGAGGGATTCGCTTGGTGTGGCAGGCAGCCGAAGGTGCGCGCGGTGAACATCTTATCTTTCGACAATGCCGCTTTGACAGCGCCAACGTCGATCTCCAGACGTTTAGGAGCCTACTCGCAGCGCTTGGCGACCTCGGTTCTTCATTCGACACTCCAGATGAGGCACAGGCTGCATGATCTCCGCGATCAACCGTCAACCTACCAACCCGTATCTCGTGCTAGCTCTCGCGGTCCTCGCACCAGGCGCGGGTCACGTCGCTATCGGCGAGCCGCAAAGAGGATTGGGCTTCGCCTTCTTCACTGTTCTGCTCGCGGCCTTGACCTGGCATTTTTCGACGCCAGATCAATCGTTCATCGGGCGCGCGGCTGCTGGCCTGTTCGTTTGGGCGCTATCGATCCCTGACGCTTACAAGCTTGCACGAATAAAAGCTGAAATCTGGAAAACGAAGTCGGCGGCAGCCTAGCGCATTATCAAGAGCAAGACTGCTCGTCTCATCGAGAGAGAGACTTAAGCAGCTGTACGATGTCGGTTCGCCGCGGTTCAAGCTGACTCAGAAGCGTCAGATATTTCACTGCGTCTTCGCGGTTGCCGCTCTCATAGTCATAGGCTGCCAAAGTCCAGAGCACATTGCGATCGTAGGGATGCCGCGATAGCGCGGCTTTTAGCGTTTCCATCGCACTGTCGGATTTTCCGGCATCGTGAAGCGCTACCGCCAGCACATAGCTGAACTGAGGATCCTCCGGAGCATCGACAGCCGCTTTGGACAGATAGGTGATAGCTTCATCCATGCGCCGTTGGCGGACGAGACTGAGGCCAAGCGCGTGCTCGACTTGTCCCGAATTCGGGTTTGTTTCCAATGTCCGTCGCAACAGTGCTTCCGCGCCGCTTTCGTCTCCGGAGCTTCGGATGACGTCTGAAAGAGAGATCGCTGCGGCGACGAAAGTCGGATCGATAGCTATGGCCTGCTCATAGGCTTTGCGGGCTCCGGCGATATCGCCTTCCGTTTGGTAAAGATTGCCAAGGTTTGTCAGCGCTTCGGGACGTTCGGCGTTGAACAACTGAGCATCGATATATTCCTGACGCGCCGTCTCGAAGGCCTTGCGATTGGCGGCGTCCAACGTTGCAGCTGGCGCGCCAGCTAAGGCTCTAGCGGCATCGATGCGAACCATACGCGTCGGATCGCTCAACAACGGTGTCAGAAGAGCAATCTTCGTCGGATTATTCGAAGCCGCGACAATCGGAATGGCGGCAGAACGCACCATCGGGTTGTCGCTCTTCAATGAGCGTTCCGCGATGGCAACCGCCGCCGAGGACGGAAAGCGCGACAGCCGGGTAAGAGCGCTGGCTTTGGCAATAGCTGAGACGCTTTCCGACGCTGCAACGTCTTGCAGCGCAATTTGCGCACCAGGAGCCGCTTGATCGCCAAGCTCGAATGCTTCCGCAAAACTTTGCACACCACCTTTAGGCGATGGATACCACGACTTGACCGCGTCACGCGCCCAGGCCGCCGTTTTATCGGCATGGCATTGGTTGCACGCGTTCGGCGTTCCGAGGCTGATCGTCCGGTCCGGCCGCGGAATGCGCATCGAGTGATCGTGGCGCGCATCAACACCCATGTATGTGGTCATGGGCATATGACATGAGGTACACTTGGCACCTTCGGAATTGGCAGGGTGATGATGATGCGCCGGAACATCAAAACGCGCGGGCGCGTGGCACTGCCCGCATAAAGCATTTCCAGTCAGTTTAATTTTTCCGGAGTGAGGATTGTGGCAGTCGGAGCATGTCACACCGGCTGCATACATCTTGCTCTGCAGGAAAGAGCCATAGGTGTAAACCTCGTCCCGCTGTTGGCCATCCGAATAATAAAGACCCGCGTCGAGCGTGCTCGGGCGGAAGGCATCGAAAAGCTGTCCGATGTCCTGAGGCACAGAGGAAAACTGTTCGCGGCGGGAATGACAGGCGGCACAGACGCCGATCTCTTTATGTGTCTTCAACGCAGTTGAGCGATACGCCTGCCCCGATGAAGTCATAGGCCAGGCCGCCTCTTTGCGTTCATCGAGGCTGAAAGCGAACCCCGCGTGCTTATATGATTTTGAGCCTCCCGCTTTTGCCCATTGGAGATGTTTCGATGCTGGCCCGTGACAAGCTTCGCAACCAACGTTGATCTCGGACCAAGTCGTCTTGAATGCACCAGAAGCACGATCGTAATTCTTTTGAAGATTCGTCGAGTGACACCAGGCGCACTGATAGTTCCAATTTTGATCGATACCTGTCCAATGCAGGGGTGAACCCGGTTTCAATTTGCGATCGGGGTAGAGATCGTACCACCGCTGACCACCTGCCTCCCTCGGTCTCGTGTCCCATGCGATACCTAACGCCTGCAAGCGCCCCTTCGGCAGCGCGATTAGATACTGCTGCAACGGATAGACGCCGAACGTGTAGCGAATCTCAAAGGTGCCCACTGAGCCGTCCGGGCCTTGGGTCCGCACCCAATACTTGTCGTCCTTTTTGAAGAAGGTTGTTTCGTCGCCGTCTTTGACGAATTTCGCGTTATCGAAGTTACCGAGAACGGTCGCGGCATTCGCCTCCTGCATCGCCGCGTGGTGTTGCGACAACATCCAGTCGGCATGCTCCGCCTTGTGACAGTCAGCGCACTGTTGCGACCCGACAAAGCCACTCGATACCCCCGTCACCGATGGGTTCGGCAGATCCTCGGCACGAGCGCCCTCATCTGCGAGGACGGCGCCGGCTGCAAAAAATGCAAGTATCGAACCGGCCGCGATACGAATGAATTTGCGCATGGGTATGTGCAGAGCCATTACCTCGATTATGGGATTTTTCGGCGCGTCCAGTTTATCTGCACGCTATACCACGTAATTCATCCACGATTTCATGCGCAGGAGAATACGGCGCATGATAGCCAAACCGGCGAGGTGATCGCTATAGACGGCAACCAGTGCACTGGAGCCGGCCGGGAGCTGGAAATCCGACAAATCATCCAACACTTCGAAGCGCACGACGGCACGTCCTCGTTGGCTACTACGATCTTGAGGATTGAAGAGTGTGCCTGTCGGCTCAAGCTGGCCTTGCGAAATGGCATCGATAACCACCTGAACCTTGCCGCGAAATACGCGACCCGGAATGGCATCAAATGCGATTTCGGCTTCATCATTCGCACGGACGCGCTGCAGCGCATTCTGCGAAAATGACGCCGTCAATGTGTTCTCATCCGAATGGATGAACACCATAGTCGGCGTCAATGGACTTGCCGTCATGCCGGGTTTCAGCGTGAGCTGCGTAACGTAACCGTCGGTCGGCGCGACGACGTTGGTCTCCGACAGATTGAACTCGGCGTTGGCTAAATCGGCTTGCAAGCTCGCGACGGTCGTGTTGACGCCGCCGATTTCAGAACTGAATGCAAGGCGCGCTCGCTCTGCAGCGGCCTGGCTCTCTACGACCGTCTGACGAGCCGCCTCGAGGTTGCGCGTTGCCTTGTCCACTGCGGCTTGCGACACCACCTGCTTCTCGAGAAGATCAGCCTGCCGGTCGTACGTTTCCTGCGACAGCGCGAGTTGAGCTTGCGCTTTTTCGACGCCTGCACTTGCTTGATCTAACGACGCTTTGAGTTGCCTTACGTTCTGTTCGGCCTCAGCGAGAAGAGCCTTCTTTTGATCCACCGCATATTGATAGGGACGCGGATCGATGCGGAACAAGAGATCGCCTTGCTTCAGCGGAACGTTTGGTTGCACGGCGACCGAAATAACGTGCCCCCGCACGGTCGGAACGATTGGCGTGGTATAGAAAAACAACCGTCCATCGTTCGTGAACGGATGATTGTAATTCATTCCGAGCAAGAGACCGCCGACGACGACCAACCCGCCGATGCTCGCCGTCGTTACCGTCCACTGATTGACCGGAAAGCGCAGCAACTTGAAGGCGACGACGCAGATGGCTGCATATGTGAGAAGCAGCAGGACAGCCATCACCGCACCTGCCGCGAATTTTCGAGCACGGCTAGGCGCGCGTCGAGGTCTGAGATGGCTTTGGCCGTCTCATCTGACGATCGATTGTTCGGCGTTTTCCACCCGTGTTTGGGATCATACATGAGTGCCCAAATCCAGAGAAACGGCCACAGTGCGCCGAGCGTGAAAAGGCTGACCCAGGTCGCGGCGAGAATGGCCTCTTGATGCGGGTGGTTGCGCGCCTTGGCGATTTCATAAGGAATGCCATAGACCGCAACCACGCCGTAAACGACGAGGCCGAAGATAACAATCAGCATAACCAATGCGAAATAATCGAGGACCATCGGAAGCCTCGGATCATTTTCTCAATGCACGCTCACACAGGCATTACTGTCGGCGCATCACCGCCGACGCCGTCCGCCGTGTGCTCGCCTTCCACCACCACGATGTGCGCGAGCAGCCGGCTTGTTGACATGAGGCCGGGCTCGGACATTGCGCGGACGATTTGGCTTCGTGAACTTCTTGGCGCCGGGTCCCCGGTTGGCGTGGGCCGCTCTAGGCTTTCCGCCTTTCGCCTTGTTGAAGTTACGCTGGTTATGACGCAATTGGGCGCCGTGATTGACTTTGTTGTCAAGCGCTTTGTGATCGGTATTTTGCAAACGACGTTCGATATTTGCGCGATTGAAATTCTTGTCGCCGCGCGGCACGTGACCACGATGTTGCGCATCGTGTTTCCAGACGTTGTTTTTTAACCGGCGGCGGTTGTCGTCGATGCGGTTCCAGCGATTGACGTTAATGTCGATACGGCGATGATTCCAGTCCCAATGGTTCCACCCCCAGATGCCGCCCGCGATGGCTATGCCGGCCGCACCCCAGAAATAGCCGTCGGTGAAAACAGCACCCGGGTATCCCCAATAATACGGCGGGTAGTCCGGATACCACCACGGACCGTACACCACCGCTGGTTCATAAACCGGCACGTAAACCGTATCCGGATCGGCAGGCCGAATGATGTATGCGCCATCGTCTTGCGTGACGGTCTGTTGAGAATTGGTTCGGAGATGGCCGCTCGAATCGGCTTTCTGACGTAGGAACTGCACCTCATTCATGACGTCGTCTTGCTGCGCGAGAAATGCGTCGCCCAGATTCTGCGTCCAATCGAGCTGCTCGCTCATCATCTTCAAGACATCAGGAAACTGCACGAGCGCCTTGATGCTCGGATCCCAGCTTTTGCTTTTAAGCGCATCGACGAGCGCGTCGCCTTGAAGTTTCGCGTTCGCAGGATCGCTGCGCCAGCGCTCCGCTTCCACGATATCCAGCGGATAGGTCGCCGCCATCAGGACGTTAGACAGCAGATCATCCGGATAGAGCGCGATCGGCGCCAGCATCTGGTCGAGTTGTTGTTTCGAAAATTTTTGCTCGTCCGCCTTCGGCGCCTGGACAGGCAGCGCAATTGCGAGGACGAGCAGACAAAACCAATAAGCAATTCTCATCATTTCCTCATGATAAACGGACGACAAGCGAAGCGATTGCTATTCTGGCGGATAAATCGTTTTCCAATCGTGTTTCATATCTACGACAGTCCATCCCTGCGAGCTCGCCATATCCAGGGCCTTGTCGAGCTGGCCGACCGGTGAATGTCGATCATAGGCCCACTCGCGCTCTCCGTCAGTGTGATGAACGATTAAACCAAAGCGGGCACCGTCCCCCCTCGTTGTCCATTGCAGCATTTGGAGGTCACCGTCCGAATTGCCGAAAGCCGCGATTGGGCGCCGACCTATATGCATTTGAATACCCACTGGCTTTCCAGCCTTGTCGTCAATGAAATCGATGTCCGCCAAGCGAACCAAGACCGGCTTGCCATCGCGCATCTCAAATTTCAATTTTATGCTCGATCCAACAACCTGTTCGGGCGGGATGCCATAAACCTTTTCCGTCCACGGGCGCATGAACTCGATGCCGCCTCCAGAAACGATAAATGTCTTGAAGTCATTGGCGCGCAGATATTTCAAAAGTTCCAGCATGGGTTGGTAAACCATGTCTATATAGCGACGTCCGGTTTTTGGATGTCTTGCTGTGTCAATCCACTCAAGGACGATATTCTCGAATTCCCCCGTCGTCATGCCGGCGTGCGTCGCCATCACGATCTCGGCAATGGCATGTTCGCCGCCCGCGAGTGCGGTCTTCAAATCCCCTTTGAGCAGAGACGCAAACGGCTCCTTATCCTTCCACTCCGGATGCTGAGGCGCCAGTGCTTTCACCCTGTCCAGAGCGAAGGCAAGTTGAACGTACATCGGCTGTTCAGCCCACAGCGTACCGTCGTTGTCGAAGGTGGCAATCCGATCTGCCGGTTCCACGTAGTCGGCAGAACCCTTCGAGGTTATGCGTTCGACAAACTGGACGATCGCCTGCTTGGTTGCGCCATCATTCCACGACGGCAGCGCGTCGTCCGCGCGACTTGGCTGGATCAAGAGAAACGCACTGAGCAATGCATAGAGCGCGAGACGCATCGCGTATCTCCCTAATCTTGTTTTTAAACTAGGATGGGCCGGAGAGCACGAGGTTGCACGGGGGTGCACAGAAGCGGACTGCAAAACGCTACTCGCTTCTCTTCGATACGCTCCGACCCAATCTCAAGGTCGAACTGAATTAAATCTTCAGCCCGGCCGAGAAGCTTCTAGCGTCAGTTGCCAGTGGGCAGCCCGATGCTTACACCCTGCTTTTCGAGCTCATCTCTGATGAACTTGAAGCGCTGGTACTTCGAGATTGTGATTGGTCCGGTATAGGTTTCGCTCTGCAGTTTGCGCGGCGGGTACTGAACGTAGGTCTTCATCTTTTCCGTGATCGCCTGGTTAAACGTGACCATCGTCCAGGTTCGCTCCGTGAAGTTGTTCATAAAGACATCGTAGCGCTCCTGTGGGTCGGCCCAGAGGTCAAAAATCTGGGGAGCGGTCGCCACATAGGACGCCGGACCTTTCCAGCCCAGGTTAGAGTCGACGGCGAGACCGCCGGTCTTGGCGCCGTCGTCACCGCGCAGATTGAATACGGCCTTGTAGTTGCCACAGCGGACGGCGCCGGGCGTCAACTCATCCTCAGTGAAGTAGTACCAGCATTTGCGTTCCGACTTGCCGGTGCCGAACAGGACCGGCGACATGTCGTAGCTGTCGAAGATAATCGGCTGGCCATCGCGATCTTTGTCGGGAAGTTTCGCGATGCCGGCGAGATGGGCGAACGTTGCCATGTAATCCAAACCGCCGACGATGTCGGAGTTCTTTGAACCGGCCTTGATGCCCGGCCCCCAGGCAATCGCAGGGACGCGATTGCCGCCTTCGCGGACAGTGCCCTTGGTGCCGCGGAATGGTGTGTATCCCGCGTCCGGATAGACGTCCTGCCAGGCGCCGTTGTCGGTGGTCCAGAAAACGTAGGTATTCTTGTCGATTCCGAGCGATCGGATCTTGTCCATGATACGACCGATCCGAGTGTCGTTTTCTACGACAGAGTCCGCGTATTTCGATTTCGATAGCGATTTATGCTCGAACTCGGGTGCCGGCATGTTCGGTTGATGCACCTTCATGAAATTAATGCTCATGAAGAACGGCTCTTTAGACTTGGCATTGCGGTCAAGGTAATCGAGCGAAGCCTTCTCGACGTATTCGTCGAAGAACGGAATGCCGACGACACCTTCCTTGCCATCGATGACCGGCGTATTGACGTATTCGCCGTTGATCTTGAAATCTTCCTTCGCTGGCTCTCCGGCATTGCCCGACAGCGCTCCTTTTGTCACGCGCTGGAACATCGCCCTCAGCTCAGGATCCATATCCGGAAACCAATTCGGGTCGCCGTAGGTGTAGGCATTGAGATGGTACAAGCCCGCGTACTTCATTTCGTCGTAGCCCTGGGCGTTGGGCAGCGCATAGTCAGCTTCGCCGAGGTGCCATTTACCGCTGAAGAAGGTATTGTAGCCGGCGGTTTTCAAAACCGATGCCAGGGTCCATTCGGCATGTGGAAGTCCGCCGCCTTGGCCCTGAAAGGCCACCGTGGTCATACCGCTGCGATTCGGGATACGGCCAGTCTGGACGGCGGCGCGGCCCGGCGTGCAACTCGGCTGCGCATAGAAAGACAGGAATGTCATACCTTCAGCCGCCATGCGATCGAGGCTCGGCGTTGCCATGCCGCGGTTCTCACCGCCTCCGTAGGCGCCCGCATCTCCGTAGCCGAAGTCATCGGAGAGGATGAGAACGATGTTCGGCTTGCTCGTTTGCGCAATCGCCGATGGCATGGAAGCCCCCGCTGCAAACCCGGCGGCCGCGGTCGCCATCGCGAGCGACGCCAAACGGGAGCACGATCGCGCACCAATCATGGGTCCCCAATTCCAAAACGTCTTAAATTTAGTGCTACGCATAATTTACCTCACATCTTCACAACATGATTTGACGGCGGTGCCGCTGACACCGTCGCCTGGCCGGCTCAAATTGTTCGCTGTATTTAGAATTTCGCCGAAATGCCCTGCGGCTCTCGGGCTGCAAACCACGCGTTCTTCTGACCGCAGCTTCCAAATGACGGAGGCAGAGCCCTCGATCACGCGTCCGGTCGTCAGCCTATGCCTTGTCGGGAGACCGACGCCGACAAAGTACAAATGCAATTCCACCGGGCTCTCCAATACGAGCCCCCCTTTGTCGACGACCAGCCTGTATTCCGGTCGTCGGACCAACGGCCCAATCTAAACATGCTACACAAAGGAAAACTGGATAAAATGGATCAATTGGAACGAGAAATATCACGAGGGGACTTCTTTCTAGCATCGTGTGCGCTGCATCATGATGCCATGGCAAACCGGTCCAAATTGAACGGCAAAAAACTGACGTAGAGCAGGATTAGATCAGTGTTTTGTTAGTGCGCGGACATTAGCGAAAATTGAGACAAATCTTTTTTAGCATTTCATATTGCGGAGACAGGGCAATCACACACAATCAACTGCAGTCCAAATCAAAATTGGCTCCGCTAGATTCCGTCGGTTGGCTTGCCACTCAACCTAAGGCGTTTCGTGATTGGGTCGAACGCGCTGGACGATGGCGCACGTTTGAAACAGGGACGTTCATCTATCACGCGGGGGATCAATCAGACGGGCTCTACGGACTGGCGGAAGGCAGCGTACAGGTAACCTTTCCCCTCATTGCGAAAGAGGCCGTGATCATTCACAGGGCAGAAGTTGGCTTCTGGATCGGTGACAACGCTGAATTCACCGGCCGCCCTCGTCTCATTTCCCTCGTCGCCGGCACGAAGAGCAAGCTCCTGCATTTACCGAGCAGCGCGATTGCTGCACATCTCATTGACGTGCCCGACCATTGGCGATGCTTTTATGCTCTCAGTGCAATGAACACCGCCACCGCCGTCATGCACTTGTCTGAAGCTCTGTCGCTGACCGTCAGGGCGCGCATGTGCCGGCGCCTACTGCGCCTTACCGCAATAACTCATGAAGTGGAGATCACGCAGGACGAGCTCGCGGAGTTGATCGGCGTCACGCGCGCCACATCCCGTCGGTGTCTCTCTGACTTGGCTGAGCAGGGCGCTATCGAACTCGGCTACCGAAAGCTGCGCGTTCTAAATGCCAACATCCTCAAGTCTTACGAGGACGAGCAATGAGTCAAATGTAGCAATTGCGCCCTTCAAACAAGGTTCACTTTTCACCTTTGAGGGACTGTGTAGCGCGCCGACCACCTTTTCCGCGCTCCGGTCCCATAACGTGAGATTCTATGCATTTTCGTTGATTGGCTTCGCTGCGTCGCGTTTTCCTCGATCATTTTTTAAAGTGGAAGATGTCATGCAACGCATACTGACATTTGTCGGAACATTCATCTTTGCTCTCGTTCTCGCCCAGCGAGACGTTGCACAAGCCGTTGAAGGCGCGGTCGGCTTTTATCTGCTCGGATCCAAGACGACGATGGCCGGTTACATCCCGCCACCGGGCACTTATGTCCAGGATATGAATTATTTCTATTCTGGAAGCACTGACAAAACTCTCGAATCTGCCGGCGTCATTATTTCGGGCGGCGTCGACGCCGACGCCTATTATGCTTTGCCCGTCGCGCTTTGGGTCGCTCCGGGAAAGGTCTTGGGAGGCAACATCGCGTTCAATGTGATCGCGCCCATAGGCTGGAAGAATACCGATGCCGGCCTGAGCCTCACGGGTCCAGGCGGCGCGACAATCTCAAGAAATCTCAATGACGAGGAGTTCAAATTCGGCGATCCCGTCATCGGTTCCTCGCTGGGATGGCACGAGGGCAATTTTCATTGGACGATTGGAACGCTGTTGAATATGCCAGCCGGCTTTTGGCAGCGCGGAAATCTCGCCAACATCGGCTTCAATCGATGGGCCATCGACACCACCGGCGCAGTGACTTGGCTTGACCCGAAGATCGGCCTCGAACTCTCTGCCGCCGCCGGTATCACCTATAACTTTGAGAACCCCGTAACCAACTACAAGAGCGGCTCAGAATTCCATCTTGAGTTTGCGGCCATTCAAAATTTCTCAAAGACTTTCGGCGTCGGTCTGAACGGCTATTTCTATGATCAGGTCACAGCCGATAGCGGCAGCGGCGCGAAACTTGGACCGTTTGAAGGTCGCGTCGTGGCACTGGGCCCCGCGGTCAATCTGAGTTTTGAACTGGGCAAAATACCGGTGACCACCAACCTCAAGTATTTTCATGAATTCGATGTTGCAAACAGGCTTGAAGGCGATGCCGGCTATCTGACGCTGACCATGCCCCTTCAGGTCTACGGCCATTGAGCCTTTGAATTGAAAACACCTCAGTCGATCCGAGAGTAAGCGACAAGCGGCGAACCGACCCGGCAGCCCTTATAAGTTGACGCTCAAACACGATAGCCCCTTGCCGTGCGGAGGTTCGACGGTCGCTCACATCTACGAAGCCGCAGCTAACTTAAATTGGCACGCAGGCTTCGGATTTTGCCAACTGCGTCTTTGACCGATCGAGAGCACTCGCAATTTTCACCGCAGCCGCAAAACCCTCCCTGATCGCGTAGTTTGTTCCACGATCCTCAGGATAAACTTGGGCCATGCTCGCCAGAAATACATTCGGAACGGGCGTTTCGAATGGGGGAATAAGTTCGGAATAATTTCGCTCGACAAGTGGTTGCGCGTACGGCTCGCGCCAGACATGAGAAGCGAGAATGATGTCTCGTGAAAATCCAGGAAACATCCGCTTCAAATGAGGCAGCGAGTAATCCAGCAGCTCAGTCGCGTCCATTGCATAGAGCGGATCATCGACCGGTAGATATTTCGAGAGATACACGATATGCCGAGCCCCGTAGCTCGATGTCGGCTCGAAGTTGGTATGCTCGATGACACCAACGAATGGGAACGCAGGATCATTGACGTTGACCCAATAGAGATCCGTCAGGCTCTTGCTCGTCTCCAAGACAAGACACGTGTTACCGAGATAACGAATTCTTTGCAGCCGCTCTTCGTAAGCAGCAGGAATGCTCCCTCGCAAAAGCGGCGCAGCAAGAGGCAATGGGGTAGTAATAAGCACGCTTCCCGCAACGATACGCCATGCTGCCCCTTCCGCAATCACCTTTCCGTCGGGCGCCGGCTTGAGAGATTCAATCGGCGCATTGAGGTGGATGTCGCCGCCCTTCGACCGAACGTATTCGCCGACGTCGTTGGCAAACTTCGCAAAGCCACCCTTGTAATACGCGAGAACCTCGGCGCCGTCGGAACTGCGGCTGGAACCGCGTAGAGCAAGCTTGTTCCAGAACCAGACTGCTGAGATTTCGTCGGCATATTTTCCAAATTTGCCGACAAGTAACGGTTGCCACATGACCTCATAGGTCTTGCGGCCAAAGATTTTCTTGAGCCATTCGCTCGCGGTTACGCCTTCCAAGCGCTTCCAGTCCTTGACCCTGCGGATTGCCAGAGCAGCGACCCCTGTGCGGATCCGATCGTGAAACGGAAGTGCCTTGAAACGCAGGAGATCAACGGGAGAACTCAACTTAAAAAACTGCTCGGAATAATACATTCCCGTGCGCGTGCGCCGCGTAACGATGTTGTCTGTCCCGCCGATGGCAGATGCGAGCTCGGGCACATAGGTATCGCTGGCGAACCAATGATGATAAAATTTTTCGAGCAACTGCCCCTCGACTAAAAAGCCGCTAGCCATCCCGCCAAGCGCAGGGCTTTTCTCGCAAATGATAACTTTGCGGCCCGCTTGGGCCAGTCGAGCAGCTGCCGCGAGGCCGGTGAACCCACCTCCCACGACAAGGCAATCGCAGTAGCGAGTGTCGTCACTGCTCATGGCACCTCTGGTGGAGCCTGAACGTCCACAAAGAATTCAAACTGAACTGAAGAAGGAGCACAACCACCAACACGATTGCTTTCGCACCGATGGGTGGAAGACCGATCCTTTGAACGAGGAAGACAATCAATCCCCACGAGGTCAGAAAACCTATGGTGGCGATCGACAAAAACTTGAAGAGCCTTCTATAGGTCTTGTCGAAGACTTGAAAGGTGAAGCGACGGTTCAAGGCGAAGCTGAGCAGAGTTCCGCCCAGATACCCGCACGCGTTGGCGATCTGATAATTGACCCCAAAAGTCGAGAGCAATCCGAAGATACAAAAATCGAATGCGACCCCGCTGCCGCCACATAGAACATACAGCGCAAAAGAGCGAAGACGGGAGATGTCTCGTGGAACCCAACCAAGCACTAAAGCACTCTCAGTTCCCGCGAGGGACTTCCGTGAATTGTCGAATTCGACATCATTTGTACATCGTCGGCCACGCCTAGTGTTTCGCGAACGAGAAACAGAGGACGATCCGTGGTCTCGTTATATATCCTGCCGATGTATTCCCCCATAATCCCGAGACAAACGAGTTGCAACCCGCCGATCAGCAGCAAGCTGATGAAAATTAATGTCCATCCTGGCACCCAGTTGCTTGTAAGCAAGCGCAGGAACAAGGCGTAGATCACGCCCAAAACAGAAATCAATGAAAATGAAACGCCGATGAACGTGACAAAGCGAAGGGGAACTGTAGAAAATGATATGATGCCGTCCAAAGCCAGCAGGAGCATTTTCTTCAACGGGTACTTCGATTCTCCCGCCCAACGAGCGGCGCGCGCATATGGAACCGCCGTCTGATTGAAGCCCACCCAGCTCGTCATTCCGCGAAGCAACCGATGCTTCTCTTTCATTTGCCTCAGCGCTGCAACGACGCGCTTATCCATCAATCGAAAGTCACCCGTATCCAGCGGGATCTGGATTTCCGAAAGGCGGTTGATCAGGCGATAAAACACGCGCGCAGAAAACTTCTTGAAAGCCGTTTCGCCAGCGCGGCTTTCCCGCACTCCGTAGACGACCTGAAACCCGTCTCGCCAACGGTCGACCATCCTGGCGATGACCTCAGGGGGGTCTTGAAGATCCGCGTCGATCAGGACGACAGCATCACCGCGGGCATATTCGAGGCCCGCAGTCACCGCGATCTGATGTCCGAAATTTCTGGAGAGACAGATCACGACGACATGCGGATCTTTTGCATGAATAGCTGCCAGCTTTCGCGCCGATGAATCAGACGATCCATCGTCGACGTAGATAATTTCGTAATCGTCAAGAAGCGACGACACCGCTTGCGACAGCCTGCGATGCGTCTCCTCGATGACTTCCTCTTCGTTAAAACATGCAACCACGACCGACAGCATCTGGCATCGCGACGGATCAGTCGGCTTACACTCGAGCGTCAACTTTTGCATCTGCTCACCGTCACCTTCGACCAATATTGCCGCTACGCAGATACTTCTGCCTCTAAATCCGCACGAGCGTCGTCGCCGTCGACGCGAGTAGAATGAATTCCTTTCATCCGGTCCGAATGCAAAACGAAGCCGGAATAAGCTGCGGCGACAAAGAAAATCAGACCGTAGTGAAGGCTTCTCAAAATCATCAAACCTTCGAGCTTCGGCCAGTATGGAGGGCGAAATTGATTGACGCCGATGGGCAGGAATAGATTGGCAAACGCGAGCAGCCACAACACGCTCGCAACGAGCCAGCGCCGATCATAAGATCCGAAGTAAAGCAGCAACGCGCCGAACAGGCCGGGAAGCAAAACAAAGACGTGATCACCCTCCATAAACGGCCCACACGCCATGAAGAGTGCCAAGGTTATTGCGATCTCAAGAAACGTTTTCGGCCCACCTCGATCGCCGACATTTTTTTGCTCGCTGACGGCATAAACGAAGATGTAGATCGCGAGGGCAACGACCGGAATCATCAGAAGCAGCGGCGCAGTCGGATAATCGAAAATTGGCGTGCTGTACTTCGCATCTACGAACAGCCGATTGAAGAAACCATAAAACGTCTGATTGTCCGGCTTCGCGACATTGGGAAGCCCGGTGTGCCAGTGTGTCGACGTCCGCCAATCCTGGAAAATTTGCAACGGATCTGAAAATGCGAAAATGAAGGAGCCCACGAAGAGGCTGCCGGAGAAGGCAAGTGTCGCAAACGCTCCCTTGAAATCCTTCTTGCGCAGCAGGAAAAGTACGAGAAGTCCCAAAAAAGGCTTAGTAACGATAGCAAAAGACCAGGCTAACCCGGCGGCGATGCTGTGATCGCGCTGCCAAAGAACCGCGCCGAGAACCACCAAGAAAGCCAAACTTCACTTGGCCGTGAAACGTCTCGTTTCGCGCGATGTGGCTGATCGTAAATATTCCGCCCAGAAGAAGCACAACGCCGATCGGCAGCTTTGGACTAAACGCTCGTGCCATGATTGCGACGCTGGCCACGAGCAAAGCCAGACCTGAAAGCGCCCAGACCAGCATGCCCTTGCCGGTACCTAGCACCTTGGTAATCAAATTGATGAATTCCGCAAAAAGCGGCGGATAAGGATACGGATCGAGGCCTGGCGCCTGTGAATATGGACTTTGATCGTTTCCGACAGCCGATGCGGCGTGTAAGTAAACTGCGATGTCCGATCCCAACGGCCATCCATCGGTATTCAGAATTTGACGAACACAAAACCCAATACCCGCGAGGATGAGGACACCTCCCAGGACACAAGCGAAAGCATTCAAACGCCAAGTCGAAAAATATTCAGACATCAAACGATTTGGCAACATACACGTTCTCAGAGTGACGCACACGGAAGAATTATGGAGCAAAATTGATCTCCATAGAAACTAAGCCAAAAGCATAGTTAAAGATGTTGTGGCGTTGCGTCCAATATTGTGCTTGCCGCCCCTAGGACTTGCGTTTTCTGCCCCTCGCAAGGATTTCGGGGGCGCACGGCGCATCAGACAGGCGTGTACTCGAAGATTAGATCAAAGCCGAAAAGGTTCGAAGAGCTAACGATGAGTTCGTTCGTTGGCCACGTCCGAACTCATCGTTTTGGCGCGAAATTGCGCCCTACACGCAAACGGCTGGAAACCGATCGTGACGATCTAATGTGTGAGACGGTTTTGCCCGTACTCTCAAGAAAGCTTTTCACCCATCGGCAAATTCCTGAGCCGCTTGCCGGTTGCCGCAAAAATTGCGTTGGCAAGCGCCGGCGCGAACGGCGGCACTCCGGGTTCGCCAACACCACCTGCGTGCGTCGTCTCAGGCGTCTCGATGATATGGACGGAGACTTTCTGCGGATAGTTGCTCATCCTTGTCACGTTGTAGTCAAAATAGTTGGACTGCTCGACGGCACCCTTTTTGAAAGTAATGCCACTGTAGAGAGCATTCGACATCCCCATGACAGCTGCGCCTTCCATCTGAGAGCGGATACGCTCGGGATTGACATGGAAGCCGCAATCGATGGCCGAGGTAACCTGCGGGACGCGGATGGTCCCGTCGTCATCGATTTTCACGTGCACGACGCTTGCAACGTAACTTGCGAAAGCGCGATGCGCAGCGATACCAAGACCTTCCCGCGGCGGCAGCGATTGCCCCCAGCCGGCCTTTTCGGCAGCGACTCGAATGACGTTCTTCAGACGCGCCGTGTTGATGGGAAATTCCTCGTACGGCTCGCCGTAGTTCCAGAAGTCGTCCGGAAAGCCAGACGTCTTCGGATCTATGTTCCTGTCCGGACCGATCAGTTCGAGTAGGAAATCCTTCGGATCGCGGCCGAGCTTGTGCGCGACCTCGCATGCTGCCGACTGTACAGCAAACGCGCGCTGGATGTTGGAGACCGAGCGATACCAACCGATGCGCGCATGCGCCATCGCCTGACCATTCTCGCACCGGATGTTCGGAATATCGAATGGCACATCCACAAAACCCATGCCGTACTCGATCGGAAATTGGTAGCCATCGTCGGCCTTGAATGTCGAAACGATCGATGGCGCAACGGTGCGGTGACGCCAGCCTATGACTTTACCCTTGTCATCGACTGCGGCATCGATGCGCTCGACGGACGTCGTGTGATAAAAGGAATGCTGAATGTCGTCCTCGCGTGTCCACTGTAGCAGCACAGGTGTGCCGCCGAGCTTCTGCGATACGAGAGCCGCCTCAAGCATGAAGTCCCACTTCGACTTGCGGCCGAAGCCTCCGCCGAGCAACGAGACGTGAACGGTCACGTTCTCGACCGGTATTTTCAGCGCGGCGGCGATATCCTTGCGGGCGCCGTACGGGCTTTGGACAGGCGCCCAGATCTCCGCCTTGCCATCGACAATGCGTGCAATCGCGACAAGTGGTTCCATCGGAGCCTGCACCATGTGCTGGCCGTGATATTCCGCGGTAATGACATCCTTGGCGTTTGCAAAGGCAGCATCCGCATCGCCCTGATTGCGCAGAACCTTGCCGGGCTTTGCAGCAGTCGCCGACATCTCGGCGGCATAAGCGTCCGTATCGTAAGAAACGTTCGGTCCATTCTCCCACTCGATCGTCAGCGCTGCGCGCCCCTGGATCGCTGCATAAGTGGTATCAGCGACGACAGCGATACCGCCGAGCTGACCGAACTTTCTCGGAACGGCAAAGACACCTTCGATTTCTTGCACGGAATGAACGCCCGGCACCTTCAGCGCTGCGGACGCGTCGTAGGATTTCACCTTGCCGCCGACCACCGCGGGTCTGGCGACGACGGCGAACTTCATGCCGGGCAGACGCGTATCCGCGCCGTAACCCGCCTTGCCCGTCGTAATATCGTGAAGATCTACGATTTGAACTTCGCCTTTGCCCATCAGCGTGAATTCGTCGGGCGACTTGTAGAGGATCGTCTCCGGAGCGGGCACGGGAAGCGCCAGTGCGGCTTCGGCGAGTTCGCCGAACGTCAGGACCTTGCCTGTGTCCTTGCCTTCTTTGTCGAGCAGAGCAACCTCATGATTGCGTGCCCGGCAGAGAGAGGCATCCGCACCCCATTTCGCTGCTGCCGCGGCCTCCAGCATCTGGCGCATCGCAGCACCGCATTGGCGCATCGGCTGAATGAAGTGGCGCATGCTGCGCGAGCCGTCGGTATCCTGGTTACCGTATTTTGGCTCGTCACCCGGCGCCTGCATGAGACGCACGCGCGACCAGTCCGCACACATCTCATCGGCGACAACCATTGGCAAGCTCGTACGGATGCCGGTTCCCATCTCGCTTCTATGCGTGACGATCGTTACGTCGCCGTTGGCTGCGATGGCGATGAAGACATGCGGATCCGAAACGACGCCATCTGGCATTTTGAGGCCGCCAGTCGGATAGGGCTTGAGGGCTTCGCGCGCATCTGCTGGCGCAAAGCGAACCGCCATCACAAAGGCGGAGGCCCCAAGAAATCCGCCGAGCACGCCACGGCGACTGACATTCGAGATCTCGGCGTTGGCTTTTTTCTCAGCCGCCGGATCGGCATCGGTTTTGAGATAGTGCAGCATGATCAAACGCCTCCAGCAGCAAGACGAACGGCTTCATGAATGCGCTGATAGCAGCCGCAACGGCAGATGTTGTCCGACATCGCTTCGACGATTTCGGCGTCCGATGGCGCGCGATTCTTGGCCAGGAGCGAGGCGGCCTGCATGATTTGACCGGCCTGGCAGAAACCGCATTGCGGAACATTGATTTTGCGCCAAGCCTTTTGCACAGCGTGCTCGCCGTCAGGACTCAGCCCCTCGATCGTCGTGATCGATTTGCCCGCCGCGTCGCCCAGCGTCGTCTGGCAGGAACGCACGGCAACACCGTCGAGATGAACCGTACAGGCACCGCAGACGCCCGCCCCGCATCCGAATTTGGTGCCGGTGAGGTTCAGAATATCGCGCACATACCAGAGCAGCGGCATATTGGGATCGCCGCTGATTTCATGGAGCTCGCCATTTACGGTAACGGATGACATATCCAAGCTCTCCTTGTATCGACGGTTCGAAAGTTATAGCCGCGGACCGTGCGCCGCGACTTCGTTGGGCGCTCTTACGGCGCAAGAAGCGTGAAAGGCCACATATAGTGCTCAGCCATAACGAGCAGGCCGACAAGCACAGCAAGCGCCAGCGAATGAAGGAATACAAAACGAAGGATCGATCCCTCGTGGCCGTACCATTTGGTGGCGGTCGACGCGACGACGATCGACTGCGCATCGATCATCTTGCCCATGACACCGCCTGCACTATTGGCGGACGCCATAAGAATTGGACTAATGCCCAGTTGTTCCGCCGTGATCTTCTGCAGGCCGCCGAACAACACGTTTGACGACGTATCGGATCCGGTCAGCGCTACACCAAGCCAACCAATCAGAGTTCCAAAAAACGGATACGCCCATCCCGTTTGCGCCAACGCCAACCCGAGCGTCGCATCGCTGCCGGAATACCGCGAGACAAATCCGATCGCCATCATGCACGAGATCGTCAGCAGCGAATAGCGAACGACGTAGATGGTCTTCGCGTACGCCCGAACGAGATCAAACACACCGTAGCCGAGAAAAAGACCGGAGATAATTGCCGAAAGTAAGATCCCTGTTCCGGTCGCAGAGAGAATGTTGACGTTGAAAACGGCGGCCTCGACCTTCGGTGATGGCACGACAGGCGGCATTTTCTGCACAAGATCGTGCAGCCCGAAGACCGGAATTTTCTCCACCCAGATGCCATCGAGCACAGCCCGAATTTGCGGCGTGCCCCAAAGAAACACGAAGACGGCGAGGATGATCCAAGGCGTCCAAGCCCGCCAGAATGCGCCCGAGGAATGTTGCATCGCGTCCGTCGCGAGCGGCGTATCCGCCGCTGCCGCGCTCGGCACCTCAGTCATCGCCACCTTGGGCCTCCAAACTTTCAGGAACAACGTCAGGCCCGCCATGGATGCGAGCGAGGCAACGATGTTGACCAGCCAAGGTCCGTGAAAATTCGAGACGAGATACTGCGGCACCGCAAAGCAAATGCCCGCAACCAGGATCGGCGGCCAGACTTCGATCATTTTGCGGAATCCGACGAAGGCCCAGACGACCCAGAACGGCACGATGATCGCGAACGGTGCGAGCAGTCTCCCGACTGTGGCGCTCAAACTGTAAAGGTCGAGGCCGGTAACAGCGGACAAGGCAACGAGAGGCGTTCCAAGCGCACCGAATGCAACCGGTGACGTGTTAGCGATAAGCGATAGGCCAGAAGCAGGCAACGGCGGAAAACCCAGACCGATCAACATCGCTGACGTCACGGCGACGGGCGTTCCAAAACCAGCCGCGCCTTCGAAAAAGGCGCCAAATGAAAAGGCCACGAAGAGAAGCTGGAGGCGCTTGTCGTTGCTGATGGCGCCGATGGACTTTTGCAAGACATCAAATTCGCCTTTCTCGTTCGCAAGCCGATAGAGAAAGATCACGTTGAGAATGATCCAGCCGATCGGCAGAAATCCGAATGCGGCGCCGTACAGTGCCGCCGTACCCGCCATCTGCGCGGGCATTCCGTAAGCCAATATTGCGACGAGCAAGGCGGCCGTCAGGCCGAGGATCGCCGCGATATGAGCCCGGACCTCGAAAATCCCGATACTGGCGAGAAGCACGAATACCGGGATTACTGCGACAGCCGCCGAATATAGCAGGCTGCCAAACGGGTCATAAACTTGTGACCACATACGCCCCGTCCCCCCGATCACGACGACTAGACAACGCCGCTCTTTTGGTAAAATTTTTATACCACAACTTCGAACCGGTCAAATCTGATTGCCATATAGCTGAATGGAAACAGCCTATGGCATTGCTCATTGCGCTGCCTTAAAAGAATGACGTAAGTTTCCCTGGGGCGGGCCACCAAATGCTTACCGTACGCACTCCGAAAATTGCCGACGCGATCGCGTCTCAGATCGAGAAGCTCATTCTCGAGGGGGCATTGCGTCCAGGCGAGAAGCTCGTTGCAGAGCGAGAACTCGCGCAAAAGCTCGACGTATCGCGACCATCTCTCAGGGAGGGCATCGATAAGCTGGTTCGCCGAGGATTGCTGAAGTCATCCAAGAATGGAACCTACGTGGCGCAATTCCTGTCGCCGATCATGGCGCCGCTAGCAAACTTATACCGCGACAACCAGCATGCGTTCGCCGACTATTTCGAATTCCGCCAGTGCGTCGAAGCGCAGGCCGCGCGCGACGCAGCGCTCAGAGCGACGGACGTTGAGAGAGCGGCGATCCGTTCATGTCTCAGCAATATGCGAAAGGCACACAAGCTCCAAGATCCGGCGCAGGAGGCAGAGGCCGATGTCGCTTTGCACATGCTCGTCTACGAAGCCGGACACAACTTCGTCATGCTGCATGTGATGCGGGCGCTAAGCGAACTTCTCCGCAACAACATATTTTTCAATCGCAAGAACCTTTATCTAAAGACCGGCGTCCGGGAAAAATTGCTCGCTCAGCACATTGCGATTGGGGAAGCGGTGACCGCAGGCGATCCGGAAAAGGCGGAAGCCGCGGCGACCGATCACATTCGGTTTGTGTTCGATACGGTAGCCGAGATACAGCGTGCCAACGCCCGGCTTAATACGTCACTATTGAGGGCGAAACGACGAGACTTGCTTGCGAGCTAACGCGCATCATCGTTTTCGGGCAACTGACGGCATTTCAAACTTGCGAGAGCTACCCCGAGTCAATTCGCAGTCTTCGGCACGATGCTCAAAAGGGCAAAAACCCCCAGTCGGAAGATTTGGAATAGCGCTTCTGGACGGCAACACGACCACGACCGCCGCCACCCCTGTTACTTGCCAGATACCTTCTGGAGTCGGCATCTCCCAAGTCGGCCGCCTTCTTGAGCCAAGCACGACCTTCTTTGACGTTGCGGGGGCCGCCTTTTCCCTGAATTAAAGCGATGCCGTAGTCGTACATGCCGACGCGATCACCCGCATTTGCAGCCTTCTCGTACCATTGCCGCGCGCCTGGAAGATCTTTGGGACCACCCAAACCCTTTTCGAGAAGAAAGCCATATAGAGGCATCGCGAAAGAACAGCCCCCTTCAGCCGCACTCTTCGCCCATGTGCGTGCCAGCGCATGGTTCACTGGAACGCCTTGCCCGTGCTCATACATCGTCGCGAGCATACCCATCGCATCGGCGTCACCCTTGTCCGCCGCCTTTTGCGACCATTCGCGCGCACCGCTTAAATCTCTGCGGCCGCCCGTCCCATTGTACAAAGCATTCGCATAGTAGGTCATTGCGCGGACAAGACCCTTCTCAGCCGCTTTCTGATACATGTCCCGCGCAGCCTTGGGATCGGCCGGCCCGCCCGTTCCCGTCTCGAAATAATAACCCATTCTGTACAGGCCGTTCGCGTCGCCTTGATCCGCTGCGCGTTGAAACCACATTCGAGCCGCAGCAAAATCTTTGGGACCTCCCTCACCGTCCTGAGACAGATATCCCATCCAATCCATCGCCGGCACATGGCCCGCGTTTGCCGCCTTCTCAAACCAGGAGCGAGCAGCAGCAATATCCTTCGGGCCGCCTTGGCCATTGCGAAGCATCATGGCCAGACTGAACATCGCCTCGGAAAGATCACCTTTGTTCGCCGCCGCCTCGTACCATTTGCGAGCCGCCGGCAAATCTGCCTCGCCGCCCAAGCCTTTCTGGAGGATCGACGCCAAAAGATTCATCGCCGACGCGTCACCGGCGTCAGCCGCGCTCAACAGCAGATCGCGAGCCTGAGCTACGTTTCCTTCGTCGTATGCTTTGGCACCAGCTTCCCCAATAGCAACCCCTTTAGGGTCAACGTCAGTTGCGTAGGCGCCCATACGACTGAAAAAAATTGCAAGCACGGCGGCCAAGGCGAAGACGAACATGCGTGCCAATTCTGATCTCCGTCATGGGCGGTGCTTCTCAGAGTCACCAAGTCGCCAAAACACGTCAACGCCAAACTCGTGAACGAACAGAAGGCCAACGCATCACCGGCTGCGGATCGTCGCCACGCGTAAATCGCAAGACGCCTTCGATTCGCTAACTATAAAGACAACTCCCGTTCTAGCGGAATCAGCCGAACTTTACACTTCGATGTCGTCACGGCCGCTCGTGAAGCGTCAAGAGTGTCACGGCGTCACCGACGAGTATCTTCCTTACGTCGTTCAAACGGATCGACAAAAAACACAGCACCATTATGGCTGGTGTCGTGAGGATGTTTGTGTAGTCTGCACAGCTAGGGGAACAGAGGGGTGTAATCGCAGGAGCATTTTTTATGATCCTACATTTTTCCCACAAAATCTCTTTAGCTGCCGCAATAATTCCGACGCTTATTTTTTCTGATGGCAATGGAGCCGTCGCCGACACGACCCCACCGGTGCCCCCGTCGATCACCACCCCAGACAATGTCGAAACGCGCCTTGGTCCGCTGGAATTCGAGAACGGAGTACCGAGCAAAGCAACGGCCGCGAAGGTCTTCGACAATCTCGACTTCACGTACGCTTACCGTGCCTTCATGGACAACATGCGAGGCGTCAGCATCCATGCTCTCTGGAAAGGCATGCAGAGCATCGGCGTGAAGGAAAACGAGGTGCTCGTCTTTTCCAAACTGATGGACTCCAAATCGCTCTTTCTGACGGCCAATGCCGACACGATTTACGTTATGGGCTATCTCGATCTCAGCAAGGGCCCCGTCGTTCTGGAGACGCCGCCAAAGTTTCTGGGCGCGGTGCAGGATGCGTGGTTCCGCTGGGTTATCGACCTGGGTCTGCCCGGCCCCGATCGCGGCGAGGGTGGCAAGTATCTGATCGTGCCTCCGGATTACAAAGGCTCTCTGCCGGATGGCGGTTTCTTCGTCGCGCACGCTCGGACAAACCACATCGTGTGGTTTGGCAGATCGTTCCTGGCGAACCATAACGATCCCAAACCCGTCGTCGATACGATCAAGAAGTTCACCAAAGTTTATGCTTATGAGCCCGGCGGAGTAGGTACGCCAATCGCCAAATTTCTTGCGGGCAACGCCAAGCTCGGCCGCATCACGCCACCGCCTGCAACGGTGTTCCACGAAGGCAGCGGTGTCGTGATGAATACCGTCCCACCAAATGACTTCAGCTATTATGAGATGCTCAACGAAATCGTGCAGGAGGAGCCCGCAACCGCGCTCGACCCGGAGCTAATGGGACCTGTGGCGGCAATCGGCATCGTAAAAGGCAAACCTTTTGCACCCGACGCGCGCATGAAGAAGATTATGACCGATGCGCTGGCAGTCGCCAACGCGACGTCGCGCAGTCTATTCCTGAGCCCGCGCGATCCAAGCTGGTATTATTATCCGAACTCATCGTGGTTCAATTTTCTCTTCGAGACCGGCTACGAATTCGAAACACCGATCCCAAGGATCACGCCTGAAGGCGTTAAGCCTTATCCGCCAACCGGGTATCGGACGATGGATGCGCGAACCAACTTTTTCTATGGTGTCACCGGCATAACGCCTGCCATGGCCATGCGGCTCCCCGGCATCGGCTCCCAATATCTGCTCGCCGTGACCGACGCGAACAAGCAGCACTTCGACGGCGCCAAGACTTACAAGGTGACGCTACCGAAAGACATCCCGCAGGAGAATTTCTGGTCGCTCACCGTGTACGATAACATGACGCGCTCAATGCTCGATACACCGCAACGCTTTCCGCGTGCCGGCAGCCAAGACTATCCGTCACCTTCAGCCGAACCCGATGCCGATGGCGCGACGACCATCTATTTCAGTCCGACCAAGCCATCCGATGTGAAGCCCGGCAACTGGATCCAAACCAATCCGCAAAAAGGTTGGTTCATCATCCTGCGCCTCTACAGCCCCACCGAGCAGTTCTTCAGCAAGGAATGGCGCCCCAGCGAGATCGAGCCGGTCAAGTAGTCAATCAAGGCGTCATCACAATCTTCCGTAAGAACGAATAAGCTCGGCTTTTGCCGGGCTTTTTTTTGCTTAAGCAGTTCGAGGGTTCAAAACCACGCCACCGCCGACGCTTTATCGCAATTACCCGAGCGACGAACTATAGTGAGAGACCCAAGCGCTTAAACACGTCCGATCAAAAAGAGCGAGCCGGATGCGCTTTGGTTGTTTTGTTTGGCTCCATACGATGATGCGTTTTTAGGTATGCAAAACCATGCCGAGCCGCCAGGTTTTCAGTTGTTTCACGGCGCTGCTCATCGGGTGCGTAGCTGCCTCGGGAGGAATGACGCCAGCCCTAGCGGAAGTCGGCGAGAGACCGTCGATATCTTTAGTGCGGTTAGCTGCCGACAGGATCGATTTGGTTTTCCGCGACGTCGCTGCCAACACGCGAGCCCTGGGCGATCAATATCGAACGATCGCCGCCGACAAAGCTCATATCAGCGAAGCAGATCGGACGTACTGGACAAGGCGCGCTATCGCGCAAGGCAAAACGGTCGGTTTTCGAACATGGCCGGAAGGAAAACCGGCGCCAGACTTCGAGGCCACTTTCCCGAGCTATTATAGCTATCGCGGATTTCCTATCGCCGATGAAACGCTGGGACATTTGCGGAACTTCGAGCATGCCCTGCCCCTTTTTCGCGCTGCGTACAGCAGCTTTGCCTTCTCGTGGGTCTATCTGACGACCGCTGACGACATGATGCTGATCTATCCTTATGTTCCGCTCGATCAGGCCGTGAATAATGCGTTGCCGACGAAGCAGGTATTTTACACTGCGGCGGACTTTCAGAGACACGCGGTCGGCTGGACCGCTCCTTATCTCGATCTCGTCGGTGCGGGTTTGATGATCACCGCCTCTTACCCAGTCTATGACGATGACCGCCTCCTCGGCGTCGTCTCGCATGACATCACGCTTAGACAGTTTTCCCGGAAGGTCCTGACCCATCTCACACAACGAAACGCCGCGGTCGCAGTAATTGTCGACAGCCGCGGACTGGCAATCGATGCGAGCGACCCTGCACTTGAGGCAGAAATCGAGCGTGTCAACAGCGCCAAGAGAGCAGCGGCCTTGTTTTATCGCTCGTCAGCCGGGCTCGCCAAAGTGGGTGATCCCGACAAAGCGGTGTCGCGTTTCGATTGGATCAACGCGATCACAGAGCGCGTTCTCGACAAGGCCGCATCGGTCAACGAGCCAGACGTTCTAGATATCGATATGGATGAGCGCAATGTGCTGGCGGCACGTATCGCGAGCACAGGCTGGTTTGTCATTCTCATCGAGCGAAAAATGTAAACCCAAGTCGAATTTGCGGCCTTTAACGCACAAATTTGTGAGCTATTGAAACTGGGCTGTGCTCGCCTTTTGCCGATTGATAAAATGCACCGAATGCCTGAATCTGGATGATCCCACCCCCCTCGCTTCAGGTTCAATTGCAGTTAGCACATGACAACTCCTGCCTCTCCGCTTGCCCGCCTCAAAGACATTCCAAGAGGAGTATGGGCGCTCGGCTTGGTCTCAATGTTTATGGACATCTCGTCCGAGATGATCCACGCGCTGCTCCCAATCTATCTTGTGACCGTGCTTGGAACGTCAGCTCTGACGGTCGGGATCATTGAAGGCATCGCGGAAGCAGCGGCTTCCATCACCAAGATATTTTCCGGGGCGCTGTCGGATTGGCTCGGACGTCGCAAGGAGCTTGCCGCCATCGGTTACGGTTTGGCGGCGTTGACGAAACCCGTCTTTCCCCTCGCACCCACCGTGTCCTGGCTGATCGGCGCGCGCTTTATCGACCGTATCGGCAAAGGCATTCGCGGCGCCCCGAGAGACGCGCTGGTTGCAGACCTTTCACCACCGGAAATGCGCGGCGCGAGCTTTGGCCTGCGCCAATCCCTAGACACCATCGGCGCGTTCCTTGGCCCCCTGCTGGCGATCGTTTTGATGCTGATCACTGCAGACAGTTTCACGACCGTGTTCTGGATTGCGGTCGTTCCAGCATTCCTGGCTTTTGCGTTGATCGTATTCGCGGTGCATGAGCCTCGGCGTCCTGATCAACAGCCCGCTAAGTCTCCCCTAAGTCACGCCGCTCTTGCGCGTCTTGGCGCGCAGTACTGGTGGATCGTCGGTGTCGCCGCCGTATTCACGCTCGCGCGGTTTAGCGAAGCGTTCCTCATCCTGCGGGCTCAATCCGTCGGTTTGCCGATTGCCCTGGCTCCGGCAGTGATGGTCCTCATGAACGTGGTCTATGCTCTTGCGGCCTATCCTGCCGGCGTCCTATCCGACAGCATGAACAAGCAGGCACTTTTGATCCTAGGGCTGGCGGTGCTCGTCATCGCCGATTTCATTCTCGCAAAAGCGACGGGGGTCACCGGAGTCGCAATTGGAGTCGCCCTGTGGGGACTGCACATGGGCTTGACGCAAGGACTGCTCGCGGCTCTCGTCGCAAATACTGCAGCCTCCGATCTTCGCGGGACAGCCTTTGGCATGTTCAATTTGATCACGGGCATTGTACTGCTTGCAGCGAGCATCATCGCCGGCAGCTTATGGGATATATTTGGTGCCGAAGGTACGTTCCTCGCAGGAGCGATATTTGCCACCGTCGCCATACTAGGTATTTTGTTATTCCGGCCTGAAGGCCTGCAGTCCGATAGACCTGGCGCATGCGGGCCGGAGGTTTAGTTCAGTGCTGATCAACGCTCGTCGTGTTCTCGATCCGCATGAGTTGAATGACATCATCAATCGGCTGGGACGTCAGCCTCTCGGGTCCCGAAAAGGGATAATTCAAATTGATCGTTAGAAATAAGGTGCCGCCGATGATTGCGGCGAGGCCGCCGGTCATCAAAATTTGCGCGGCCACATTCTTCGTGGCGAAGAATGCAGGATAGCCCAGATTGATAAACGCGCCGAGCAGTAAAACCCACCAAATGACCGACGTCACTTGACCACCGACAGCCGACAATCTTTCCAAGCGAAAATCGGCGATCTGCTGCATAAGTTCGAATGCATGAATGACACTCGGCACCAGCCCAAGGCTTTCAGGCTTTGCCTGTCCAACATCGAAGCTGAGTTTGGATAGGCTTTTTGCAGCTGCTGGACTTCCGCGCTCTCCCTTTTCCATCAGGGGCCAATCCTTATCACGAACATCGATCGCGTACGCGACGAGGTCTTGCCGTATCTTCTGTCCGGTCCCCTCTGGAAATGTGAAGCTCGTGCGGTGCAGGTTGTAGAACCGCTCCGCTTCCGAGTACACGGCCTGTTGGGCTCGATCAAAATCGTTCCAGACGACGATAACGACAAAGGCGAGGAGCACGCCGTAGGCGACGCCGACCACGGCAAATTTGAATCCCGCAACCTCGTTGTTTTGCGCCAGGACATCGACGCCGAAATACCAGCGCGTCAAAAGCTGCAGGCTGACGCTGAAGCAGACAGCGGCGCCGATGACGAGCAGGGCGAGCATCCAGACGGGCAGCGCATTCACAATTTCTATGCTGCTCACGAGAACTCCTCCCTTTGACAGACGTTTGCCTCTCGGGGGCTGTGGCGGCGGCAGCAGTTGGCGCAGACAGCGGCTGACACGGCGTTCAGGCCCGCAAGCGGTGCTCAACTATCCTCTCTGGTTTCTACGACAAAATCGGCCGTGTTCTAACTACGCAAATGCTTCCAACTTGTCGAATGAGCCGGTCCAGCCCATTGTCATGCTGCCACGTTGTTTGATGAACTCTGCAATGTCAGCGGGGGTAGCGTCGCGCGGATCCCATCGAACGGTCACGCGCGTGCGATCTGCGTCCTCGGAAACAAGCTCCACCGTCGTGAGCATTGTTTGCGGCCAGTTTGAAAAAAACGGAGGCCGGATTACCTGCTCCCTGTCGTCGCAGAACTGCTGCGTGTAGACGATGCGGTTAGGCTTTTCGAGCGCCAAGTAAGTTACGCGTCCGTGCATTACCGCGCCGTTTGCGGCGGTCATCGCATAGAATGAGGTCCCCCCGACACGCAGCTCCGTTCGCAGGAATCGCATGCTGGCCCCAGTAGGCGGCAGCCATTGCGCGAGATGCTCCGGGTCCGTCCACATCTCGTAGATACGCTCGATGGGAGCATCGAAAGTACGAGAAATGAAAAATTGCTCTGCTCCCGCGAGTCTCTTTCCGAGATACTCCGCCAGTCGATCCCAGGTGCTCTCGCCGCCGGCTTTCTTGATGAACCCGCGCATCTCTGTGGCAATTTCCGGCGTTGCAAACGCCATGCTCATGTCGAGCTGGGTGCGTCCATCGCGTTCGGTGAAGAGCGCCGTCACACGAAACAGTGGCGGCCGATCCTTGTGGCCGCCGTGATCGTAAACCATGCGCTGCATAGGCACGACTTCGAGATACTGCGTCGTGTTCTCGTAATCGGTGCCGTCTGGGCCGTGCATGGTGTAGTGCCAGTGCCCGCCAGTGCGCAGGTCGCGGCTATGGGTTGTCAAACCGAACCCGCGCGGGCCCCACCATTGCGCGACCTCTTCTGGAATTGTCCAGGCATCCCACACGGCTTGCAGCGGTGCGTCGTAGACGCGGGTCAGGCAGATGACGTTCGACTTACTTCTTTCGGCCATCGCGCGCTCCTTTGGTTTTTGTTTTCAGATATGCGCCGAGCCGATCGAGTTGATCTTCCCACGCAATTCGATGCAGCTCCATCCAGTCCATTGCTTCGCGCAACGGCTCGCCGTTGAGTTGGCAGGGCCGCCACTGGGCCTTGCGACCTTTGGTGATGAGTCCAGCGGTTTCCAAAACTTTCAGATGCTTCGTCACTGCAGGAAGACTCATTTCCCGCAGGAACGGCTCTGCGAGGTCGGATACATTGGCTTCGCCCTCCGACAATCTGGCGAGCATCGCGCGCCTCGTAGGATCAGCTAGCGCGGCAAACGTGCGACTGAGAGGGTCTCTCATGCTAAAATAGCCGATAAGTTAATTAACCCGTTAGTTTAATAAGAGAGCAGATTTGTGGCGCTGTCAAGAGGCAGCCAAAGACGGCTCTCAGCAAAAGAGATCATTGCAAATGTGAAAGACGATGCCGAGCGAGGGGTTGCCGTGCGCGGGTCAACCGCAACGATGAAGTTGGTCACTCACGTCGCGACCCTGCATATCCGACGTTGAAATGCTCGTTATATCGAGCTGTCCTTTATCTGGGCGCGCCGCAGGCAAGTCCCGGACGGGCACGCCTTCGATTGGCAGACGCAAAAGTGTATCGGTCTGAATATCCGCGTCGCGGTTTGTCCGGTCGTTGCCCGAAGCGGACATCAGCAATCGAAATTCGTTCCGTGCGCATGAAGGCGCTGCACAGGCGATGGCTCGTTTGGCTAGAATGTATAGGTATGGGAACGCCAGGAGCACGTGATGATGATGGCTGGCCATCTCCCGCCCGCTGTCAGCTGTAGACCGTTCCGTGCCACCGTGCGCGCAGCTTGAACTCCTCGTGCTCCCGCGCCAGCAATGCCGGGTCGCCGACTTGATCCATGGATACCATGCTTGCTTTGCAGATGCCGACAGCACGCAGGATCATTTGACCGGCTTGATCTCATCGACCTCCCATTTGTCGCCCACCTTGATCTTGGTAATAGAGGCGGCATCAAGATTGAAATCATTCAGGTCCACGACTTTCAGTCGGGGATCGGAAAAGGTCCGAAAGTATAGGCGCCGATTTCTCATGTCCGTAACGCTGGTCCACTGGGTGTACTGCGGGTACACCTTGCCGTCGGCATGACGGTACTGTTTGTATCCCAGTGGAATATCAAAGTTATTAAGGATGTTAAGCACGCGCTGCACGCCTTCTTTCGAGTCTTTCATCGGCAGGGCATACAGGCTGAATAGAGCTGCGCGAACGAACCGGTTCGGCGAGGTGATCACTCCGGGGAGATTGGCCTTGGTTCCAATGTCCAAGCCCGTGGGGCCAGCCTCAGCTTCGCTCCGCTTCACCGGTGGGATAACATCGACAGACAGGTTGGTATATTGCTTCAGGTTTTCCTGATGCCACGGGAAATCTGGCGCGTTAGTTATGGTGCCCAGCGGGTTGTCGAATATGTGTAATTCGCCGTCGAGATATTCGACTACGATAGAGGCGCCGCTCGCATCGTTGATTGCGTAGTGGATCTTGGGCTCAAAATCCCATCCCTCTTTCTTCGGTATCGGTACGGCATCCACCACCCGAACATCAGGAAGTAGTTTCTTTACATCTTCGACCGTGGCGGCCTGAGACAAGACCCAGGTCAACAATTGCCACGACGCGATTGTGTTCTTGTATTGGGCCGGATCCGGCGCCATGTACTTCGCTCGATCGAACGGCTGGAAGAAAAACATTCCCGCTTGGAGCCCCTTTTCATTTACCCCCTCGGTGGCTGCCATGATGTCGTAGGGAATTGCGGCAACAAAGCCGTACTTGCCGTTCCACGCCATGCCGTTCTCGCCGGTGTCAGTCACGCCTCGAAACGGCGTCCGGCGCGGCACGACAATAAGGTTGAATTCAAGCATGTCGGCACCGAACTCCATCGTGCGGCCGAAGACGGGAGACTCATCTTCCGCAATTAGTCGAATGCCGGTGCAGGCGACGGCCTTCTGCCCAAGCGTGAATCCCATGGCCATTACAGCCAGCACACTGAGTACGGCCAGCCACGTTTTCAAGTTACGGGTTTTGTTCTGTTTCATTTCGTTGCTCCTTTGTCGAAGCCTATTCTTGTAGGTATTCTCATTTCTTCATGATCAGTTGCGGTCCTTCATGATCGGCGCGAGGTTCTCTTCCGGTTTGGTGAGTACCGAGATGTCCTTGAGTGGGTCGCCGTTGACGAGAAGAATGTCGGCAAGCGCGCCTTCCTCGATCACGCGGATCTTGTCGGCACTATTTTGAGTACATCGCGTAGTCGTAAGCGGCGCGGGCAATTTGCGCGATGACCGCTTCGCGCACGTCATACGGATCCTTGCTGGTCGTGAAGACGGCGATTACCAGCGTCCGGCCATCAGGGAGTCGAATCCAGCCGGTATCGTTGACGGATCTGTGCCCGGTACCAGTCTTGTGGCCGACAACCGTGCCTGGCGGCAGCATGCCCTTCAACCGCATCGGGCCGGTTCGGGTCTGCTCCATGATCGAGATGAGTACGTTCGTGCGCTCGGAATCGAGAACCTTGCCATCGACCAGCATCGAAAGGATCCGGACCATCGCGTCTGGGGTGATCGTGTCCTTGTCGCTTTGGTAGATCGGGCTTTCAATGGACCCATCAAGGAAGTAGGCGCCGGAGCCGCCCGGCAATTTGTCCTTCTCGGCCAGATGCGCAATGACTCCGTCAATGTTCTTTACCTGATAGGCGTAGATAAGGAGGTCCTTGATGTTCCGGTCGACGCTTAGATCAGTCACGCCGCGTTCATTGAAGAACTTCTCCACTCCCTTTGGGCCGTCCATGAGCCGCATCAGCACGTTGGGCGCTGAGTTGTCGCTGTCGACGATGGAGGTCCAGATGACGTTGTAGAGCGGCGTGGTCGTTGTGCCTCGGGGGAAGGTCATGTTGATCGGCGTCATGACCGCGAGATCGTCCTGGGTGATCTCGACCGGCTCGTCGAGCGACAACTTGCCGTCTTCGACCTGTTTCAACGCCTCTATGGCTACGAGGGTCTTGACCGTGCTCATGAACAGAAACCGCTTATCGCCGTTGATCAGCGGTATTGGGTCGCCGCCATCGATCGCTATGCTGGCGCCGACATTTCCGCCCACCAACTCGCCAATTTGCGTCACCTGTGCACGAAGAGTGTCGAGCGAATCGGCGAATACCTGGGCGGTGAACGCAACCGCGAAAATACACACTGCTGCAAAGCTGCTGAGAGTGTTTTTCATCAGTTCCTCCCTTGCGGGCCGTAACGCTGAGGTCGTGAAATTCGGAATTTTCGTCGTCAATTGGCTCCGCCTGCTAAGCCATTACAGGCGCAAAAAACGGTGCGATTTTTCTCATTTCCGGCTCACTGCAGCTTGTTCTTGTAGATCTTGCCGTCCTTCATAATCAGGGCGAGATTTTCGTCAGGCTTCGTAAGGATTGAGATGTCTTCGAGCGGGTTCCCCTCGACGAGAAGGATATCGGCAAGTGCGCCTTCCTCGATCACGCCGATCTTTCCGGGGTTGAAGCGGTTTGACAGGCCAAGCAGCTCACCGCCCTTGGACGTTGCCTGTCTTAGAATTTCGACAGGCGTGAACCATTTTGTGCGATATGTGAACTCGTCGTTCATCCGGGCGATCATCGCCGGATCGGTAATGATGTCGGTCCCAAAGCCGATCTTTTCGAAACCGATCTTCTTGGCCGTCTTGAAGGTATTATCGATGCCGGCGTAGGCCTGCCGGTGCTTGTTAGCCTGGTCCTCGGTGTATCCTTTCGGAATGTCCGTGTAGACAATGACCTGCGGGCACAGCCAGACATCATTGTCTTTCATCATCTGCAGGGTCTCTTCGCTCAACAGATTGCCGTGCTCGATCGATTTCACGCCGGCCTTGATGGCACGTTGCGCGCCTTTGTCATTGTAAACATGCGCCATCACGTAGGTGTTGTAGTCGCTCGCCGCATCGACGGCGGCCTTGATTTCGTCCTCTCTGTATTCGACGACATCGAGTGGATCGGCATAGGAACCGGTGCCGCCGCCGACCGCGATCTTGACCTGCGTGGCGCCCATGCGCATGGCCTCACGCGAAGCCTTGAGCACCTCCGGCACTCCGTCGGCGATGGCCAAGTCGAAATACTCCATCCCGGTCGTTGGAACGCCGTGAGTGGCGTTCGTCAGGGGCTTCTGGAACGTGCGATGGTCCGCGTGCCCCGATGTTTGTGTGATCATGGGTCCGGAAGGATAGATCCGGGGTCCAGGCACGAAGCCCTGATCGATGGCTTTCTTCAGACCGAAGGTATTTCCCGCAGCGTCCCGGACTGACGTCCACCCGTTCATCAGATAGGTCTTGACGGTGCTGGTCGCGACAGCCGCGATGAAACGTTCGTCCGAATTGAGCAGCGTGGTGATAGGAAGCTGCATCATCACATGCTCATGGCAGCCGACGATGCCGGGCATCAGCGTGCGGCCGCCACCATCGATCACCTTGGCGCCGTCAGAAGTTATCTTGCTGGTCGAGACTTGCTTGATCAGATTGCCTTCGACCAGCACGTTGGCGTTCTCGATCCGCGTCTCGTTCACGCCGTCGAACACATTGACGTTGGTGAACAACGTCTGCGGATGAACTGCCTGCTCAGCCGCCAACTCCGGCGATACAAGCAAGAAGCCTGAGAGCGATGCTACTACGCGAAAATTCATGCATTCCTCCCAATTCGATCAATTTCGTTTTGAGCCCAACCTATTAGGGTTGCGGCTCGGCCCGGATCATGGACCGCACCGTGACGCGAAGGCCAGGCCGGAGCAGATGATCGGGATTAGGAAATTCCGCGATCGACCAGATCTTTTGTGTTTTCTCGTCGAAGTCGTAACCGCCGGAAATGATCTTGCCGGTGTTGGGATATTCCGTGCCGTCGGGCAGCACGAGTCGGGCACTGAGCCGCTCTTTCATCGCTTCTTCAGAACCAAGCTGGGCAAGGCGGCGCGAATAAATATCGTAAGGCACTTCAGTCACGACGTGAACCGGATCGAATTGCGTCACCGTCGCGAGCCGGCTGGTCTCACGCGCGTCCTTCGTGATGTAGGCGCCCGCATCGACGAACGGTTTACTGATGATGCCGTCGAACGGCGTGTAGAGGGAGAACTCCTTGATGGTGATTTCCCGAATCTCGACCTGGGTCTTGGCTTTCGCCTCATTGGCGGCGGCAACGTCCCGCTTGGCGACGGCCACATCAAGCTCGGCCTGTGAGGCAACGTTTTTCTTCTGGAGTGTCCGCGTGCGTTCGAGTTCAGCCTTTGCAAGCTTTAATTCTGCAGTCGCATACGCGAGATTCGCTTGATCGATCTTAAGCAGATAGTTCTGTTCAAGCGTCAAAAACTGGAATAGAAGCTGGCCCTTCCTGACGAGGTCGCCGGCCGTGAAGTTGACCTTTTCAAGCAGGCCGTCAAAGCGTGGTGAGATATCAGCGACGCGCGCGGCGCGCACTACACCTTCGAATTGCTCTATGTCGGTAAACTTTCGCTCCTCCGCCGGTGTGGTCGCGGGTTCGGCCATGAGGAGAGGCACTCGGTGCCCCGCCGCCATTGCGGACACACAAATACTGAGGATGGTAATTTTTGCGGCGTGCATCATGACACATACTCACGGCGGATAGACCTAATCGGACCTCCACTCGTTTGCTGCGCTATGCCTCGCGCTCAGCCGAGGAGCGCTCTTTGTACCTGACAGAAGTAAGTTCTTTGAATGATATAAGTCAAATCACTCGACGTGGGTTAAGCCCGCGTACGGGTTTTCATCATGCCCGAAGGATTCCCAATACTGTAGACGCGCTCACCCACCGCGAGCTCCTCGGAATGCCGAACGGCGGCGATAGCCTTAAGGTTTCCCTGCACACGATCTCGATCTGCATCGTGAACGGGACGGGGAAACTTTGTGCTCTGCCGAGTTAGACTCTCTAAATGCCGATCTCCTCCAGAATCTCGTTCGTGCCCTATTCGATGGGAGTGAGCCCTACGCGCTTGATGCAGTGACGATATCTCTCCGTGCCTCGGAGCGATCTGAAGGCCGGATCGATCAGGATACCCAGAACATCCGGCTCGTCCTGGTGAATGGCGTCCTCAAGATACTGCAGGGCAGCTTGCGTATCATTCAGCAGCGCCGCCGTTCCGGCGAGCTTGTAGGCTGGTTCATGGCCAAGGGCATACTGACGTCTTTGCTCCGCCAGCATGGATTCAAGAAGCCCCCTCGCGCCCTTCTGACGGAACCCTTCCTCCGCCGCGTCCACAATTGCAACGCGAGCCGCGTTTTTTTCGAGGACGGCCGCCGTCCGGTACTCGCGTAAAAATTCCTGATAGCGTTGCTCACTCAGATAGATTGTTGCGAGATATTCGGGCGGCGAACGAAGATTTGGCTCGGCATCCTCAAGCTGACGCAGAATGATGATGGCTTCGGCGGGCCGCCCGGCATGAAACAGAATGAGAGCCTTGTTGGCGAGAATGGCCCGCGATTCCGGCTGAAGCTCCTGAGCTTTGGAGATCTCTCGCAACGGGATCTCGAACCGTCCGCTTTGCATCAGCGTCAATGCATACCAGTGCCGGGCCTGGGCGGAGAACGGATCGAGCGCAATCGCGCGTTCGAAAAGCTCTTGGGAATGGCTGAAATTGCGTGACCAGTAAAATTCCGTGAAAGCGAGCGCAGCATAACCATCGGCCAAATTGGGATCTAGCGCGATCGCTCTCTCGGCTGCGGCCTTGGCGCGAGGGTAAGCTTCCTCTGCCGGCATGAGGCTGTATTGGCTGATTGTGTTGTAGGCGTCGGCGAGCTTCACATAAGCGGCGGCATAGCTCGGGTCGCGAATCGTCGCTTCCGTAAAATATTGGATTGCACGGGTTAGACCGTTGGCTTGCCGGGTCCCGAGATTATAGACTCCAGCTAAATAAAGATCACGCACTTCCGGCGATGGCGCGTACGGAGTCTTGCTGGATCGCCAGAGACCAGCTGGCCAGGATGGCAACGATGATGGCCTCTCGAATACGCCAAACGCGGCCAAGCCAATCACCGTCAATGACAGAATAATGACGACCATAATTGGCAGGCGACCGAACTTCAGAAGTGCCGAACCTGGAAGGGTTGTATCCAATTCCGGTTGTTGAGCCGGAGATTCTGCCACCACGAGCGCGGGCCGCGGCTTGTCTGCCTCGCCTTCTTCCGCGTCGAGCGGTTTCCCTGCGAGCCAGCGCTCCAGTTCGTGCTGGTACGCGTAGACCAGATTGCGTTCGCCACCCGGGACACGGTGAATGGGAAGCCCCCGCTGGCGCTCCCACCGCCGGACGGTGCGCTCATCGCGATTGAAGAATGCTGCAATCTCCTTCCAGCTTTCCAGCCGCAGTTTCCGCTCCTCAGCCACGTCGCCGTCCTGTTTCGCCCGCATCCGCCCGTATATGCCCAGGCAGCATTCCACCCCAAAAGCGATAGATCACAACGAGATAACTCCAGATTCGTAGCGTGTGCGGCACGGGCTCAACGCGCGTGTCTCACGACGAGTGGAGACCTTCGATCGCGCAAGTAGGGGCAGAACGGCGCTTTGAGCAAGAGCCGAGATCGCAAAGAAAGCCTCGACTCTGGAGGCTGGGAGTTCGTCGACACCATCGAGGGGTGCCAGGACATTGGCAATCTCGCCGATGTCTTTTCTCGTTGCATTGCAGAATACGGCTACTCGGCCTCGGCGTGCGGCGCGTTCCATTTGGCCACGGAGAAAGGCGACAGGCTCAAGTTCTACTTTCGCAATTGGCCGGAGCGGTGGGCCGCGCTCTACGCCCAGAGAAATTTTGCGCTCCATGACTTCACCATTTCAGAGGCGCGGCGAAAGTCAGGTGTTTACAGCTGGCTGCCCGCGAAGCTCGGCCGACAGCTCTCTCCGAAAGAGAACATGTTTTGGGAGGCTATGGGTGAATTCGGCTGGACGGACGGACTGTCTATCCCGATCCACGGCCCTAGGGGACAACTGGCGTTCGTAACGATGGCTGGATCGTCGCAACTGCTGACACCCATCGTGCGTGCGCGGCTGCAATTCTTCGCGCTTCTCACCCACGCCCGCGCACGCGCGATACTTCAGGTCGATCCCGAACGGGGGCCACGTGATCTGCTGACACCTCGTGAACTCGAATGTCTGCGCAAAGTTGGAGCGGGCAAGTCCGATCGCGCCATAGGCGAAGAACTCGGCATCGCGCGCACGACCGTCAAGTATTATCTAGAGCACGCACGTCAAAAGCTTGGCGTCCGTACACGTGCTCAGGCGCTCGCGCAGTTGGTCCTATGGGGCGATGAATGAGCGCGTGTCGCAAGCATCCCCTCCGGTTGGCCGGGATACGAATCAAGGCCGCTTGGCTAAAGGCGATTCAAGGATCGCACAATGGAGCTAGGGGGCGCCGCGAGATGCTTATTAAAAGGTCAAGTGCGCGCCGTCAGGCATCGCCGAGCAGTCTTGTTCGCGGCGGACCTGCCAGACGCTTCGACATCACACGGTGGCGGCGTTATCTTCTGTGCTCAGGTTTGGCGATTGGCCTCGTGACGACGACAGCCGCCCAGGCCGCCGACGTAGAAATCACCTCCAACACGGCCAGCGTCGACCTCGACACATACGTCGGCACCACAGCTCGGATTTTTCCTGGAATAACCGTCTCGAACGGCGTCAGCGCCACCACGCAGGCGTGGACCGTCACCAACGACGGAGCAGTGAACGGTAGCAATTCCGTCAAGCTGAATGGGGGTGGCACCTTCGTCAATTCGAGCGGCGCGACCGTCACTGGCTCGGGGACCGCAATCACATTTGGCTACAAGCCATTGGGTTTGCCGCCAGCGGGCGGCCCCGGCAATCTGCAGAACTACGGCACCATCACCGGCGCCGTCGAAGGCGTTACGATGTGGCTCGGCGGCACGGTCACCAACTATCAGGGTGGCCTCATTTCCACGACCGGATCTGGCAATGCCGTATCAGTCGGGCAAGGCACCTCTCGCACCGTCATCAACAGCGGTGAAATTCATGCCGACCGCACCTCCGGCTTCTCCACCGGTATCCTCGTGCAGGGAGGGCCGGCGACAGTCACCAATAATGCAACAGGCATCGTCAGCGGCGGTTACAACGGCGTGTACGCCAGTGCATCCGCAACGCTAACATTCACCAACAATGGCTCGATCACTTCGGTGCGCGGTCCTGCCGTCGAAGCTGCCGGAGGCGGCACCTTCATCAACACCGGAACCATCCGGTCCGGCGTTGACGGCATGCTGATTTCGAATGCCACGACCGTGACCAACAGCGGCACCATCGGCTCGACCGGCGCGGGACGCGCCATTGTCTTCTCGGGTGCGGCTACGCATACGCTCAATCTGCAAACCGGCTCTGTCCTTAACGGTAGCGTCCAAGGCGGCACCGGCACGGACAATCTTGTGCTGCAAGGCAGCGGCACCGAATCGATCGGCAAGTTCCTGTCATTCGAGACGCTCACCATGCAGGGCTTCGACTGGAGCATCACCGGGACCGGCACGTTCGGCACCAACACCGCCGTGCAGGGCGGCACGCTGCGTGTCAACGGCACGCTCACCAGCCCGACGGTCACTGTACAGAACGATGGCATGCTGGGCGGCACCGGCAACATCGTCGGTAACGTCACCAACAATGGCATCCTCGCGCCGGGCAACTCCATCGGCACGCTGACGATCACCGGCAACTACACGCAATCGACCGGATCGACATTGCGGGCGGAGATCAACAATACGCCTGCAACGGATCTGCTAAACATCACAGGCACGGCGACGATCCAGAGCGGCGCGACAGTCAATGTTCTGCCTGCTACCGGCCTCTATACGGTCGGCCATCGCTATACGATCCTCACCGCCGCCGACGGGCGCAGTGGCACCTTCGACCATCTCATCTACAATGCGCCGTTCCTCGGTCTGTCGCTCGACTACGACGCCAACAATGTGTTTCTCGACGTTACGCGCAATTCCGTCGCATTCAGGCAGATTGCGCAGACGCCGAACCAGATTGCCGCCGCTGGCGGAGCTGAAAGCCTCGGTCTCGGAAATCCTGTTTATGACGCCGTGTTGAATCTCTCCGAGGCGCAGGCGCAGAATGCCTTCGATCAACTCTCGGGCGAGGTGCATGCGTCGGCAAAGACGGCGCTTATCGAGGACAGCCGTTTCGTGCGGGAAGCTGCGATAGACCGCCTGCGCTCGGCCTCCGGCACGGTTTGGGGGCGCGGTTTCGGGTCGTGGGGACACACCGACGGTGACGGCAATGCCGCACCTCTTAACCGCTCGACCGGCGGCCTCTTCGTCGGCGGCGACGGGCTTGTCCTCGACCGCTGGCGCCTCGGAGCGCTGGCTGGCTACAGCCATCTGAACTTCAATGTTCGCGACCGCAGCTCTTCAGGCAGCAGCGATAACTTCCACCTTGGCCTCTATGGCGGCACGCAATGGGGCCATCTCGCCTTCCGCACCGGCACAGCCTATACGTGGCACGACATCTCGACTGACCGCGCCGTCATCCTCCCGGGCTTCGCCGATAATCTGAAGGGCGACTACAATGCCGGCACCGCCCAGGCTTTCGGCGAACTGGCCTATGACGTACGCGCAGGCAACATCGGATTCGAGCCTTTCGCCAACCTCGCTTATGTAAACTTGCACACCGACGGCTTCCGCGAGACTGGTGGCGCGGCGGCACTGACGAGCGCGGCAGCTGAGACGGACGCGACCTTCTCGACGCTCGGCCTGCGCGCCTCGACAACCTTCGTCCTCAACAGTGCAAACCTCACTGCCAGAGGCGCGCTCGGCTGGCGTCATGCCTTCGGTGATTTGACGCCGCTTTTGATCATGCAGTTCGCGGGCGGCAGCGACGCCTTCACGATCGGAGGCGTCCCAATCGCACAAGATGCGGCGGCGATGGAAGCCGGACTCGACTACGCGCTGTCGCCCGACGCCGCGCTCAGCGTCTCTTATAGTGGTCAGTTCGACTCCAACGTCATCGACCAGTCCATTAAGGGAAATTTCGACTGGAAATTCTGATCGCTTCCTGGATTTGCGGCGATCCGAACCGTAGAGATAGGCTGTCAGGCGCACCTTAGTGTTATGCCTGCATTCGACGCATTGAACTATAACCGAGGCCTTCTCGAATCTCACTCAGCGCCAGAACTGATCGCCAGCCGGATGTTAGATTCCAGTTCTCGCCTTTAACGTCGTGAACAACGGCAGAGTTCGCCAAGTCAGAAGCGTCGGCAGCATGAGGCCGACGCCCTTACCGGACCGCGTCGGGACGATGGTTCGTAGGATTGGACGTATCGCTACACGCGATCTCGATCTGCATCGTGGATGGGGCCGCTCGACGACAGATGAGATCTGCTCGCAAAAAATTTTCTCGACCCCGGCTTTTCGGAGCACTGCAAGCTGATCCTCGAACCCGGCCTTTTGATCGACAGTGGAGGTACGGGCATACCCAACGACGGGCGAGGAAACAATTGTGAAACTGGAGAGTGTGAAACCCTGAAGGCCCAGACCGTATAAGTCACTGATTTGCAATGGTGGGTGATGAAGGACTCGAACCTTCGACCCGCTGATTAAGAGTTATCCAGCACGCCTTATAAAACGCGAAGTTGCGAGC
>JAFECH010000348.1 GCA_018242255.1 Pseudomonadota bacterium
GCCCTGCAAAGGTTCGAGAATCATTGCCCGAGCTTATCTTAAGATCTCTTACTGGGCACCTCGCGATCGCCGCTCTGGGTCAAAATCTTCCCAGCCGTTACATCTCTGCCGAGGCCAAAGAGTACGGTTAACACCAGAGCGGGCAGTTGGCGGCCACTTCATATCGAGTGGCTAAAAGCACATAAAAATACAAACCGAAGTTGTTTTGCACCTTCAGTCCATCGCCCTGCACGCAGCCTCAACCGCAGAGGATGCCGGACCGGAGTTGCAACATTCGATGGCGCGGGTGGCGTCAGTTGATTTGACGAGCTGTCAGCGGAGGGTGCCGCGCGTCGCCTCGGCGATTTTGGGGTCGCACATACATGATCCGGGCCTCGGGCTGCTCCGCCTTCAATTTTAGCGCCGCGACAAGAGCGTCCTCGCCATCGACCACGACATGGCCAACCCGCCCGTCAAGTTTATAGCCGACCGTGAATTGCATGTCGTCGCCTCCTCTTTGCGCAAGAAGGTATCATGCGGTAAGCGGCGGCGCATCGACGACTTGCACCGGGCGCCTAACCTCTTGTATCAAGCGCCATCGCGTACCTTTGTCAGACCTGACGATGACGAGAGAAAATCGAGCGTCGCAGTCTCGAAACGATGCAAGTTATTGATTTAAAAGGCTTGCCGGCTTAGCACAGTGGTAGTGCACCTGATTTGTAATCAGGGGGTCGTAGGTTCAAATCCTACAGCCGGCACCAATCAAACCGCACTTAGCGTGCCGCCGGTTTCATCCTAACTTTCGATCCAAGGCGCCATTCTGATTTTCATCGGCTGACCGAGACCGCCACGGCCAAGCATCGAATGTAGGGACACAAAGCGGTCTCGCGTTCTATGCCCGAATCAAAATTCCAACGGTGCCGCCATCTGAACAATGGCCAAATCGTCGAAAAACGATTTCTGCTACCGGATCGAGTGCCTATAGCGCGCACTCGCCCACAGATTAGACGTTTACGCAGCCTGCTGCCGCGCGTTTCCCCACCAATATTCTGGCTTAGGCCATTGAGCCGATGCCGATCGTTCGGCTCAAGTTAGCCGACCACTTTTGCACGGGAGCCACGGCGCGGAATGGCGAAGCTTGGCATCATTCATGTGGGGTTACCTAAAACGGGGACATCCACAATCCAAAGTGCACTGTACGAGAACCGGCAGCGCTTATTATCTGACCATGCAATGCTATATCCGGGCATCGCGCACAATCACACTGATTCCCTCCACACGATGTTCGCGGCCGACCCGCGAGAACATATTCAGATTATGTGCCAGGGCACAGCAGATGACGCCGAAATTACTCGCGTCCAACACCGAAACAGATTTGAAGCCTTTATCGAGAATGCGAGACAAGACTGGAACACGCTCATCATAAGCGCCGAGGGTCTTTCAAATTTCAATCCCCGCCAGTTGGCATCAGTAAAAGAATGGACGAGCCAATACGTCGATCAGTGGAAGATTTTGTTCTGGGCTCGGCATCCAATCCACTTCACCACGAGTAATGTACAGCAGATGATCCGAGGAGGACGAACCTTGGAAAGTCTCCGCATCAAAGAAGCAATGCCTAATTTCCGAGGACGGCTCGAAAACCTCATCCAAGTTTTTGGCAAAGAGGCCATCGACATTCAGGCGTTCGAAAAAGCGAGCCAAGGAAATGGCGGGCTCGTCGCTGCGTTTTGCCGTCAGCTTGGTCTAGATGAACACTCAACGAAGGTGATTTCGTCTGGCGCGCCGGTGAAGAACCAATCGATGTCATACGTGGCGACCATGGCCATCAATCGCCTGAACCTGCTGAGGCCTCTCTTCATCGATGGCATCCTTAATCCGACAAGGACCCCAGACGACGCTAATGTATTAAGCCGTCTTCCCGGGCCCAGGTTTCACTTATCACCGGATATGATCGAAGCCGTTCGATCCGCCTCCTGCGAGGACGTTAGATGGCTCAATCGCAACTTCAACCTGAACCTTTACACCGACATCTTGCAAACGAATGCAAAATGCGATGAACGCACCGCCGATATACCCGTCGAGGCTATTGACGCTCTAGTAATAGCGATTTCGGATTTGATCAGAAGCGTCAAAGCAGCTGAAGAAACAGCGCGAACATTTCGCCAATCGAAAATTAGTCGAAAAATTCGTAATTGGATGAATTACCTCTTTGGCCGAACAATATTCGACGCATCGAGGCTTCGCTCAGACAGACTATATGCAGAGACGGGTTTTGAGTTGAGCACGAGACCGGCGCCGAGGGTTTCCAGTCCCCCAGCGCCTTAGACCGTTCTCGTTGCTTCAGCCGAATTTGCCAGTTCAAGACTTGTAGAATTTATAGTCCGGCAAGCCTTTCAGCGAATCCTTCGTCGCATCAGTCGTAATCTTCGCGCTGTCTCCGTCGCGACCGATCTTCAGCGAACTAAAGGGCACGGCCACGTACTTGTCGCCCATGCCGAGGAAGCCGCCAACGCTCAGTACGGCTTCGTCCATCGTACCATCCGGCTTTAAGATAATGTCTTCGATGCTACCGATGTTCTCGTTTGCGTTATTGTAAACATTTGCGCCCACCAGCTTGCTGGTGCGGAATTCGTCCGCCGTCTGCATGTTATCGGCTGCGAACGCAGGAAGGCTCGCGGCGCTTGACATGAGTAAGCCAGCCGCAACCAGGATATTCAGTGAAAGGTTTTTCATCGGGATCTCCTTGCTTGATGCTTGCAAAAGATTCCCGTCGATGGATTGTTCCCGGCCGAACGAGAGCGTATTCCGCTTGAAGAGCATCCGTTTGCCGAGCATTTAGCTTGATGGGGAGGTGCTTCTGGTCCGGCAGTTCGAGATCGCGAAACCGTGATGAAAGTTCATTCTGCGATTCACGTTGCAGCTCCCAGAGCAGTACGGTGATATTTCCAAAAAAGCTCACACACGCGGGGCGAGATACCTCAAGGCCGCTCTATGCGGCGTCTCGCCAATATTCTACTTGGCTATACGTTTCCAGGTCTTGCCGGTCGAATTTACAAATTTACAATAGGCTTCGAGATGGGATCGACGGCAACAAATTCAGCCTCGCGCCAAACCACGAGGAGCGGGCGAGAATCGTGATGATGATCCTCGCCGCGTAGGAGTGCGTGTTCGACATCGTCGCTCTTGAGGCACGCATTCGCGCGGCCCTCGACGACACGCTGAAGCCTCGCCAACTGCCCGCCTGGACCTCGTTCAAGCTAATCGTTGGCTTTTAGACGTTCTGCTGTCTCAAAATTTCTTGCAATCCAGCCAGCTAAACATGCGGTGGCCAAATCTCTCCGTTCGATAGGCGACACGCTTTACCATCGAGGTCGTGCCATCGACTGCGGAGTTGAACTCGGATTTCATGTGCTTGTAGCCGAGGCAATGAGCTTGTGAAACTGCAGGCAGCGAGACGAGCGCTGCAGCTCCCATTGCGGCGGCGAGTAAGGTACGCTTCGACATGCGGGAACTCCTGTTTGCCTTCAACGATAGGTCGAATCTACGTCAAAAAAACAGGACGACGAGTGACAACTGAACGCTTGGTTAGCATCGCGTGAAGCACGCACGCTCGCCCCGATCGTTAACACCACGACGCCAGCAACGTTTGCGAACACCTGTTTGGAACTTTGCATTCCTGGAGGTTGTTGCAGAAAGAAGCATCGCGGATAAGAGCAATGAAGTGGCCGATCATCATAGTGTCGCTCATCGTCGTCGCAGGCGGTGTTTGGTACCTCCGATCCCTTGATCTTTCGACAACCGATGCGGCCAAGTTCTCGCCGTCGAAAGCTGATCACCCATCGCCCGCAAAGGCGGCGCCCGAGCCCTACCCGATCAGCGCCACACCTCCTCCTGCTGACGCAACCGTGCCCACGAACACGCCGTGACGTTGTCACTCCGCATCGGTTTAAGCTTTGACGACGCATCAAACGACGCTGCGACTTCCCGCTGGATCGGCGAGCACTGGACTGGATAATAAAGAAGCCGTCCGGAGCGCATCCGAACGGCCCTCTCAAACTTCCACCGGGTGACGACGTCAAATGGCGAGCTTGCCGGCTTTAGCGGCCGCATAGCGATCACCGACGGCTTTCCAATTCACGACGTTCCACCACGCCTTTAAATATTCTGCGCGCTTGTTTTGGTATTTGAGATAATACGCGTGCTCCCAAACGTCATTGCCCATCAGCACGCGGCCGCCCTCCATCAAGGGCGTGTCTTGGTTCGGCTTGGACACAAGCGCCAGCTTGCCGTCCTTGTCGACCGTGACGAAGACCCAACCTGAGCCGAAAACTTTTCCGCCCGCCGCATTGAACTTTGCCTGGAGACCGTCAAGTCCACCGAAGTCCTTGTCGATGGCCGCTTTCAACTCTCCATCCGGCCCAGTGCCGCTCGGCGGGCCCATGATCTCCCAGAACATGCTGTGATTGGCGTGGCCGCCACCATTGTTCCGAACGGTCATCCGGATTTCTTCCGGCACGTCGTTGAGCTTGACGAGTAGCTCTTCCAGCGGACGCGATGCGAGCTGCGAATGGTCCTTCAGCGCCGCATTCAGATTCTTGACGTAGGCCGCGTGATGCTTGTCGTGATGCAGTTGCATCGTTTGCGCGTCGATATTCGGTTCCAATGCTCCGTACGCGTAAGGCAGGGGCGGAAGCTTGAATGGCCCGTCGGTGGACGTATCTCCTGCGAAAGCTCGGACGGCACCCGATGAAGAAGCCGCAACGACAACGGACGCGGCGCGCGCCGCCTTAAGAAAAGATCGTCGGTCAAGATTCGTCATCAGGAACATCTCCTTGGCTGATCTCAATTTGAGGCATTGCCTGAAGATGTAGAGCGCGATCACGAAATCTCCAGTCGCAGATGTCGAAATCGTGCCGATCGTCGCGTTCTCTAGCAGCGTTCAATAAAAAATGGCAGCCGCCCGCAAAGCGACCGCCACCCAAGATTGAGGCCCCGCTCAAGATCGCGGAGGCGGAAAGGAAAAGCTGGCGTGATTATCCCGACCACGACAACGCGAAGTCGCCGCTGAACGTTCCCATGCCTTGCCAGTCTTGAGGACAGGCGAGCATCAGAAACAACCTGAGGCTTCTCCGCGGTGCCACGGGCCTCACTGCGCGTGATCGTGCTTCATATCGGAGCCGTCCATCTTCATGGTGCCATCCATTTTCATGTCGCCATGATCTCCGTCACCGCTCGTCATTGCACCGATCGATTCCACCTTGTAGGTCACGTCTATCGTGCCGGCCTTTTTGAAGGTTAGAGAACCTTTGACGTTCGGTCCCTGCGCGATGGGCGTCTTCAAACCGATGAACATGAGATGATACCCGCCGGGGCTGAACTTGACTGTCTCACCCGGCTTGATCTCCAAGCCATCCTTGAGCTGACGCATCATCATCTTGTCGCCGTCCATCTTCATCTCGTGGATTTCGACGGCGCCTGCCCCCTCGAACGTTCCACCCGTCATCGTGTCTGGCTCCTTGCCAGCGTTCGTAATCGTCAGATAGCCGACGCCTACCGCTGCGCCCGGAGCTGTCGCGCGAGTCCACGGATGCTTGATCGTAATGCCGTCCTTTTCGAACTTGTGCGCCATCCCGGGCGTGCTGCACGCAACGACGAGCGCCAACGCCATCATCAACCGTTTCATGAGTTCTCCAATGCCAGTGCAAAATATGTGAATTTGGGAAGCACAGAATCTGTGACGCCGGCTGGGTTGCGATCCGAGACCCACACCATTTGGCAACAGTCCTGCGCGCGTAGAGCTTGATGTCCGATGAACGCCGTTGAGGCGTTCAAGCCCGGTACGGCGGCGGACCGCGATTGAGAAGCCGGTCGGGTCGGCGATCGAGAACATAAGCCACCATGGTCTCCGACACGACCAGCATAGGTGCGGTACGCGACGGAATACCGAGACCTGCATCGGTCAAAACGCCGATGTGCAGCACTGCCAAGCCGGAACAAATGGGACAATGGTTCCGCGGGATCGATTTACCGTCGCCCGACCACGGCGCAGTCGCTGCTCTTTTCTGGCCGCAAATGACGACGTCGGCCCGCATCGACGTCAACGCAACGGATGTAAGGTGAACCGACAGAACCCACGCGTTCAAAGCGGCGCCTAGAATGGCAAGGGCGCTAACAAACTTTCGAAACTGACGGGTACGTCGCATCGTCATGCCGCTACTAGCAGCATTTGCGCTCCGATTAATCAATGCCTGGAATCCACGGGAGAGCGAAAAACAATCCGTCGAGCCGCCAATCAATTCGCGCTCGCGGCCATTCGTCGGCCGCCACGCGCCATGATCAGGCCACCCGCCGACGCTCCGAAGATGAAAAAGCCGAGCAGGATTCCGAGCGGATTGAATGTTGTATCCCCCCACGCGGGCATAACGATTTGTGCCGTGTTGAAGGGCTCGAAGCTATTGCTGCAAATTTCAAGCGCTGTGGCATCTTCGAGCATCGCGAGATTTATCTGATCGGCTAGCGCATCAGCCTTCGCACGCGTGTCGTGCGTCTGTTGGAGGCGCACCAACAGCGCCTTGCTCGCGGCAAGATATGCGTGAGAGCACTCGTTGAATGGGCTGGCCTCGTCGGAAATACTTCCGGGCACCAGCCCCCAGAAACAGTACGCGAGTTGCAAATTGATAAAATTCTGAAGCGTTCGAACTTCGAGGCTCGGCTGGACTTGGCTGTTAGCGAGGTTCATGATCGCCGACTGATACCGCGTCAGAACGTGCAACTGTCCGTGGGTGAGATTGGGAATCGGAATACCAGAAGTTTTGTCTGTGCTTTTCCGAGAATGATGCGCCTCAGCCGGGCAGCTCGACGCCAGCATCAATCCGGCAATCATCAGGAAAATAAACCATATCGCGATGCTCGACGCTTTCGGCGGCGCTATGCTCCCCATAGCTCGATTGATCTGATCCATTGCCGGCACCCTAATTTCGACCGGCAATAGCTACACGCGATATTGAGAAATGCAATGCGGACGACGTCTTAAAGGCCACTACCTTTGCGTTCACCGCGGTTCCGTCGACTGTGCCAGCGCGAGCAGCCGGCGAATGTAGTCTTCAACAGCCTGAGGTTCATACGGCTTTTTCAACTGTGGCCCCTCTTCGCAGAGCCGGCCGGCAGCGACAGATGCGCTCTTCGGCGAACCTGCCATAACGATTTTGGTCTGAGGACGGTTGACACGCACCCACTGGGTCAAGGCAAACCCATCAAGCGCTCCTGAAACTTCCACGGCACTAAACAACACGTCAACTCGAATACCGCTGCGATCGAGCACGAGCAGCGCTTCGTCGCTCGTCGCCGCCTCGATGACGCGATAGCCGCACTCACGAAGATATCCCGCAATCGCCATTCGAACGAGCGCGTCACCTTCGACGACGATAATCGTCGCAAGAGTCTTCTGTTTGGTCGTTTGTTCAATCACCCCCCTCTAACGGCTGGAGGAATGGCCCTGTTCCGCTTCTGGAAGTAAATTTCGGATACACTGAAGTAACTCGCCGAAACGCACCGGCTTCGTAAAGCAGGCATCGAAATCGACGCGGCTTCCAGAACGAATTTCGGTCGAAATGACAATGATTTTTATTGAAGGAAATCTGCTGCGTGTCCAGCTAGCGAGCGCCATGCCATCAACGCTTCCAGGCATGCGAATATCAGTCAACAGCAGACCGACGTCGTCCATACTCGACAACAGCGTGATGGCCTCATCCCCGGTAGCGGCCTCGATAACGGTGTATCCAGCCTCCCGAAGCTCTTCCGACAGATGCAGCCGGATAAGAACTTCGTCTTCAACCACCAGTATCGAACGCTGTGCCAGGGCTTGGCCCTTTCCTGCGGGCGCCGGTTCGATTTTGTGCCTCCCTTCCCCCATAGGACGCTAAATGATCCAGAGCGCTATTAGTTCCGGTCCGGATCGCCAGTTTCCGATTATACGTCGGACGCCGAAGACGCAAGACTCATGCTCGCGCGATCCTCAATACGTCGATTGGAGACGATGGGTTCACGGGCACTGCAACAAAATTTTGGCCTGATGATCAAACGAGGTGATGCACACTGAAGCGGTTATCTGTGTCTGTCCAAACGCGCTCTGGCCGCCAGCCTGCGCGCACAGCAAGATCGCTGAATTCCACGATGGTATATTTATAGGAATTTTCAGTGTGAATACTCTCGCCATCGCTAAAATGAAACACCTGCCCGCAAACGCGAACGTCTTGTTTGCGATCACTAACAACATGCATCTCGATGCGGCCAGCGTCCGAATTATAGATGGCACGATGATGAAACGAGCGCAGGTCGAAGGTGCCGCCAAGCTCACGATTGATGCGTGACAGCAAATTCAAGTTGAAGGCCGCCGTAACGCCCGCTTCGTCGTCATAAGCGCGCGTGAGCGTACGCTCATCCTTCTTTAGATCGACGCCGATGATCAAGCGACCGTCCTTGCCCAGAATGCGCTTGAAGCCTGCAAGAAGTCCCTCAGCCTCAACCGGCGCCAGATTGCCGATCGTCGAGCCCGGGAAAAACCCGACCGCACGACGCCCGGACAGATCGCGCGGCAGACCTTTCATCTCCGAAAAATTCGCCACCAGCGGTCGCACGTCGAGAGACGGGTAACGCATAGCTAGACGCACCGCTGCATCAGCCAGTGCCGTTTCCGATACGTCAATGGGTACATAGACGATTTTTGTTTCGACACGATCGAGCAGGATTTCGGTTTTCAAACTCGAACCCGAGCCAAATTCAACGAAGAGATCGCCATCGGAAAAATCAGCAACGAGATCGCTGGCAGCAACGCTAAGAATCTGAGCTTCCGTCCGTGTCGGATAATATTCGGGCAGACGCGTAATTTCCTCAAACAGCAGGCTCCCACGCGCGTCGTAGAAATACCGGCATGGCAGCTCTTTTTGGACGCGCGACAAACCCTCGATCACCGCATTAGCGAATTCTCCATCGGCTTTCGACACGTCGGTCTGCGACCGTTCGAGAGTCGGTATGTAGCGCATCAATCGTTCTCCGCTGCGAGGCGCAAGCCGAGGTATTGCCAGCGCTGATGAGGATAAAAGAAATTACGATAGGTCGGTCGGGAGTGCACAGGTGGCGTCGCGCAGGACGAGCCGCGCAGAACGTGCTGCCCGACCATGAACTTGCCATTGTATTCGCCAATCGCCCCCTCCGGAGGCCGATAGCCGGGATACGCGAGATATGCGCTCGCGGTCCACTGCCAGACCTCGCCGAAGAGTTGCCGAGGCGACGACCTATCGCCCGTAACGGGATCCGCCGCTCGCGGACGGTAGACATCAGGATTTCGCGCCGGCATCTCTGGATGCGCGCGTGCAACCGCTTCCCATTCGAACTCAGTCGGCAGCCGCTTGCCGGCCCAACGGGCAAAAGCATCGGCTTCATAATACGACACGTGGGCGACCGGCTCAGCCGGAACCACCGGGCGCAAGCCCTGTAGCGACATCTGTGACCAGCCCGCATCCGCCTTGTGCCAATAGAGCGGACTGTCCCAACCCTCCCGATTGACGGTGGTCCAGCCGTCGGCCAGCCAGAGCGAAGCGGTCCTGTAGCCGCCATCTTCGATAAACGTCAACCATTCGGCATTCGAAACCAGCCGATCCGCGAGCTTAAATGGACGCACAAGCGCATCGTGCGCCGGCAACTCGTTATCCCAGCTATAACCCTCGCCGCTTTGTCCAATCGCAACTATGCCGCCAGCAACGTCGAGCCACTTCGGTGCTTCGGAAATCGTCGCGTCGATCTGCATAGACGCACCCGACTGATAGGCCGGATGCAACGGATTGGCCGCAAAAAGCGCAAGAATATCGGTGAGCAACAGCTCCTGATGCTGCTGCTCGTGGTTGATTCCGATTTCGAGGAGCCGAGCGATCTCGCCGCCTTGCACTTCGTCCCTGTCAAGAAGGCGCCGAAGCGCCTCATCGACGTGCTGACGATAGGCAAGAACACGCTCGGTTGATGGCCGCGTGAGCAGTCCGCGGCGAGCACGAGGATGACGAGGGCCGAGCGCCTCGTAGTAGGAGTTGAAGCAATAATTGAAGTCGTCGTCGAAGATGCGATAGCCGTCGAGATGCGGCACGAGCACGAAGTTTTCGAAGAACCACGTCACATGTGCCAAATGCCATTTTGTCGGACTGGCGTCATCTGACGCCTGAACCGTCATATCCTCGGGCGACAGCGGCTCAGCGAGCTTCAAAGAATGCGAGCGTGTATCAAAAAGGCGTTCGGCAAGGCTAGGCTTGCTCAACTCAGTCTGATGACCTCGCGTTGGCGATGCGGATGCAAAGCCGCCGCTTTTACTATCCGGTCGGTCAAAGCTGGCAGGGTTCACCGTGAACGGCATGTTGTCCCATCCCCTTACAGATAAGCGCGGCCCTCATCCCGGATTTAGTTTTCCGGAACGCGTCGCCACAGAGATTGGTTCCAAGATTTCAGCGTCAATGGCAGGTTGTCGTTACGAATTGACGCTCATGTCTTCTTGTTGCGTTTTTTCTCTTTCTCTTCGCCGTACTTCATGCCCTCGAGCTTAATTCCGTCGGGATCCAGGAAAAATACAGCATAATAGTCGTCGTAATATACGTCCGCAGGGTCGACGATCGTTACATGGTGGCGCCGCAAATAGTCTTGAAGGTCATCGACATCCTTCCGGGTCCGGAGTTCAAACGCGTAATGGTGGAGACCGACATCGCCGGTGCGATGCTTGTGGGTAGCACCCTCGGCATCCGCCTGCCCTATCCAATACCGCGTTTTTCCGTTGGTCCACCCCATGGCGTCTTCATATTCATCAAGCACGTCCAGCCCGAGGAAGTCGAACAGGCCGCTATAGAATTTCTTGGAGCGGGCGAAATCGCTCACGCGTACCGAAATATGGTCGATCCCGACAAACCGCGCCATGTCGTCGTTCCTGCATTGGGAGACAAATAGCGACCCCGCTCCACGCTATGCTTTCTGAACCAGAAAGACACCCTCGAGTTCCAAATAACAACACTATCGATGCAAATAGCCCGCCGCGCGAGGCGAGGCGGGCCTTGATCAGCAAAATGAACAGCTTCAACGCGTCGAAGCGATCAATCCTGCCAGCACGGTCGTCAGATCGGTCTGCCCCTTCTCTATACTTAACGGCTGGCCTTCGAACCGGATCCACCCCTCGTTGAAGCCGTCGAGCATCTGCATCCGCGGCACCGGATCCTTCATTCCTTGCGATTTGAACAGAGCGCCCCAGATCTCGCGCGGGATGGCTTCTGCGCGCACGGGTCGGCCTAGAAGGCTCTCAAATGCTGCCGCTACGTCATTGGGGCTGTAGCGCCGTTCTGCCTCGAGTTCGACAATGCGTCTGCCCTGCCATTTCTCCTGAATGAGTTTTGCCGCCAGACGGCCGATATCGACGGTCGCAATCATCGGAAAGCGCTTATCGAGCGGTTGCAGAAAGGAACCGATGACACCCGTTTCTCTCGCCGCGGCGACATCCCACGCAAAGTTCTCCATGAACCACGCGGGCCGCAGAAATGTGACAGGAATCGGTAGCGCGCTGAGTTCATCTTCCATCAGCGTTCGCTGACTGAGTAGATTGGGCTGCCGCGCTTGTGCACCAATCGTTGAGAGGCAGACGATGCGAGCCGGACGCGCAGCATTCAAAGCTTGGCTTACCGCTGAGATAACAGCACGCGCCTCGGGAAAGCCGGGGGAGGGATCGAACTCATTCGGCGGCAGAACGAAAACGCCCTCTGCGCCTGTAAATGCTTTAGCCAGCGCATCCGCATCTTCCATCGTCGCGATCGCGACATCGCATCCTTTCGCAGCCCACGACGCACCCTTGTGGGCACTTCGCACGACCGCCCGAACAGACTGCCCGGCATCGAGCAACGCTTGCGCCATCGCACCGCCGACTTGCCCGGTAATCCCAGTGATTGCATACATGGGTCTTCGCTCCAGATCGAACAACACGCGCAAAGATCTCATGCGGCGAGTGGTTGACTGAAGTGCGCATTCGTCCACATATTGTTGATCGCAAATCAATGAATCGAGGTGACGATGCCGTTCGACGGACGCTTGCTTTCGGGCGTATCGGTCCTCGCGGCAGTCGTCGAAGGCGGTAACTTCGCTCGCGCTGCGGATGCACTCGGCATCACAACATCGGGCGTCAGCCGCGCGGTGTCTCGCCTCGAAGCGCGAATTGGCGCTCGCCTCCTCGACCGCACGACCCGCTCCGTTTCGCTCACCGACGAGGGGCACCGATTTTACGAGCAGGTGAGACCGAGCCTCGCGAATATTGAGGATGCCGCTACGATCGCTTCAGGTGCAGCAAATATTGTGCGCGGCCGCCTGCGCATAAATATCGACCCCATTGTATCGCAGCTCATCCTGCCGGGGCGGCTCGGAAAGTTCCTCGAACTTTATCCCGAACTCTCGCTCGATTGTGTGACACGCGAGAAAATCGGCGATCTCGTCGCCGACGGTATTGATGTCGCTATCCGCTTCGGCGATCTCCCGGATTCATCTCTAATTGTACGCAAGATAACGGACCTTCAGGTGATTACGGTTGCAGCTCCGAACTATCTGAAACGTCGGGGCTTCCCTCAAACCCCAAGCGATCTCGCCGGACATGCCTGCATCGACTATCGCGATCCGATCACGCGGCAGCCCTTCGACTGGGAATTTCACAAAGGGCGCAGGAATCAGACCATCAAAACGCAAAGCCGCTTGTTGCTCAGCGATGCATCGACGATGCTGACCGAATGCCTTGCGGGAACCGGCATCGCCCAGGTCTTCGCGGTCGTCGCCAAAGATCACATCAAAAGCGGTAAACTAATTGAACTCTTCCCCGACTGGGCTGATGAGCACTTTCCACTCAATGCCTACTATCCCTCGCGTCACCATCCGGCGGCGAAGGTGCGTGCTTTCGTCGATTTCATTCTGAAGGCCGTCCGCTGACGGGGTGCTTTTCATGGCAACACCGTTCCGAATGAACCACCACGTTAATCGCAGATTGTTTGAGTTCAACGATCACAACTGATGCCGAAATCCCCTGGAGGTAAAGAATGGCACGAATTGCGGCAGACTTTCTGACCGAGACATTGCAGCAGGCAGGCATCAAACGGGTCTACGGCGTGGTCGGAGATTCACTCAACGGCTTCACAGATTCCCTCCGCCGTCACGGCACCATCGAATGGGTGCACATGCGCCATGAAGAGGCGGCAGCATTCGCCGCCGGCGCCGAAGCACAGTTGACCGGCGAACTCGCTGCCTGCTGCGGCAGCTGCGGACCTGGCAACCTTCATCTCATCAACGGCTTGTTTGATTGTCATCGCAGTCGCGTGCCGGTGCTGGCCATCGCCGCACACTTACCCAGCACCGAGCTTGGCATCGATTATTTCCAGGCGACGCATCCCGAGATCCTCTTCAGAGAATGCAGCCATTTCGTCGAACTCGTCTCGAATCCAAATCAGTTGCCGCAAATTCTCGAACGCGCGATGCGTGTTGCCGTCGCGAAGAAGGGCGTTTCGGTTGTTGTGCTGCCGGGTGACATCGCACTCATGCCGCTCGCCACACCTGCTCCGAAATGGACGTCGCCGAAACCGCCCGTGGTTCTACCAAACACTTCCGACGTCGAAAGTCTGTCGAAGCTCCTCAACGGCTCGTCAAAAATCACGCTTCTTTGCGGCGCAGGCTGTGCCGGCGCGCACGAGGACGTCGTACAGCTGGCCGAGCGGCTCAAAGCCCCGATCGTGCATGCGCTTCGCGGTAAGGAATACATCGAATACGACAACCCCTATGATGTTGGCATGACGGGTTTCCTCGGCTTCACGTCGGGATACTTCGCGATGGAGAGCTGCGATACGCTTCTGATGCTCGGCACGGATTTTCCCTACCGCCAGTTTCTGCCTCATCATGCCCGCGTCGCTCAGATCGACATCCGCCCGGAAGCACTTGGCAATCGCACGCCGATAGAGATCGGCATTCTGGGTGACCTCAAAGAAACCATCAAAACACTGCTACCGAAACTAGCCGCGCATGACGACCGCAAGCATCTTGATGAGGCGCTCGAAAGCTACAAGACGGCCCGCCGCGATCTCGATGCCCTCGCCGACGAAAACGAAAAGAGCACGATCATCCATCCACAGTACGTGACGCGCATCGTGAGCGAAGTCGCGGCCGACGACGCGATTTTCACGTGCGATGTCGGCACGCCAACCGCTTGGGCTGCACGCTATCTCAAGATGAATGGCAAGCGTCGATTGCTGGGGTCATTCAATCACGGCTCAATGGCCAACGCCATGTTGCAAGCCATCGGCGCCCAATCGGCATTTCCGAAGCGCCAAGTTGTATCGCTGTCCGGCGACGGTGGTTACACGATGATGATGGGCGACTTCATCACACTGATTCAGAGCAAGTTGCCCGTGAAGGTCATCGTGTTGAATAACGGCACGCTCGGCTTCGTCGAAATCGAGATGAAAGCGGCGGGCTTTCCCGATACCGGCTGCGATTTGCAGAACCCCGATTTCGCCGCGACTGCGCGAGCAATGGGCGTCAAAGGCATCCGCGTCGAGCGCCCACAAGACTTACGCGGCGCGGTGACGGAAGCATTCAATCATGACGGGCCGGCGCTCGTCGATGTCGTCAGCGCTCGCCAGGAAATGGTCATGCCGCCGAAGGCGACGCTCACCGAAGCGACGCACTTCAGCATGTTCATGCTTAAAGCTGTTCTGGACGGCCGCGCCAAGCAGCTGATCGACCTTGCGAAGGTCAACATCATCCGCTAGCCGCTGACCATCTTGAAACGCAAGAAACGCGTCGCGATTAGTATTTCTGACGCGCTTCCTGCCCGAACGACGACAACGGCGCCGATCCCTCGGGTAACGTGATTTCACCGCGTGCCCGGCGTTCTTTCAGATAGGTGAAGCTCTGCATCGTCTGGGCAAACAGATGTTCGCCCGCCTTGAGCGGCTGCTTCTGCGGCGCATCACCCACAACGTACCGTGGCAGCGGCGCAACGACTGTGTCGTAGTCGGCAGCGAAGAACAGGGGGAACGAATAGCGTTCTGCCGGTACCTTGCGCACGCGGTGCGAGGTGGCTGCGAACTCGCCGTTCGTCCAGATCTCCATCATGTCGCCAATGTTGACGACGTACGCGCCGGGAACGGGCGGCGCATCGATCCACTCGCCGTTGCCGTTCATCACTTCCAGGCCGGGGCATGTCGCCCTCAGAAGCGTGAAGCATTCGTAGTCCGTGTGCGCGCCGATGCCCGGACGATCTTCAGCGCTCGAGTCAAAGGGATAATGGATCAAACGCAACTGGCTCGGCGGCTTAGTCACATATTGATCGAAGAACGTCGGTTCCTCACCGATCGCCATCGCGAACCCGCGCAGCAGCACGCGGCCGAGCGCGAAAACGGAACTGTAGTAATCGTCAACCGCCTTCGCGAAACCCGGCAGGTCGGGCCATTGATTTGGCCCAAGCAGCGGGTTGCCGCCGACGTAGTCCGGATCGTCAGACGGCAAATCGATCGAGAGGTCGTAAGCCTCCTTCTTGTCCTTCGAACCTGAGGCGAAGACTTCTTCACCTTCAGGAACGTAGCCGCGATGATTGCGCGAGTTGCCGATATAGACCTTCATCTTCTCTTCATAAGGCAAGGCGAAGAAGCGTTTGGTTGCATCCAGCACGCCTTCGAAGAGCGCCTCATCTACGCCACCACCGGTGACGTAGACGAAACCAACATCGCGGGCCGCTTTGCCAAGCTCTTCCGCTACCACCATCTGCTCGGCGGGCGTACCCGTCCGAAGTTTGGTGACGTCGACGATCGGAATACTCGAGAAGTTACCTGCCGTGCTCATCTCTTTCCTCTTAAAAGTTTGCGACCACGCCAATTATTTTCAGAGCTTCTTGTCAGCCAGGAGCTGCATGTACGTATCGTCGAGCCTCAGCTTGACGTTGGAGGCATCGCCGAGCGTCTTGCCTGGGAGCGCGATGCCGATCGCGTCCTTCGACTTGGCGCCGGTCCCCATGAGTTGCTGATCGAAACAGAACATACGGACAAGGTCCATTGCCTTGACCATATCGGGCGACCGGACCGATGCCGCACCGGCTGCCGGATCGTAATAGAACGCGGTCGTCTCGATCTGCGAATTGAGGCTGTCGACGCTCGTACCGGAAAGATCAGCCATGAATTTGCGGGCTTCTTTGCTTTTCTCATCATCCGCCTTGATGACGTCGAGCGTCTCGAACCAGGCGCCCGTGAGCGCCTTGCCGAGTTCGGGATGCTCTTTCAGCGTCTTGGTATTGACGAGTAGCGCATCGACCAGTTCGCCCGGCATCTCGGACGATTGATAGACGACGCTGACGTCCGGCAATTTCTTCAACTGGATAAAGGCAGGGTTCCACGCCACGACCGCATCAACGTCGTCGGTTTGGAAGGCTGCCACGAAATCGGCATCCGAAATGTTCTGCAGCTTCGCATCCTTGATATCCATGCCGTGCGTTTCGAAGGCGCGCGCCAGCATGTAGTGCGAAACCGAATACTGAACGAGATTAATCCGCTTACCCTTAAGATCTGCGAACGTCTTGTTCGCGCCCTTCAGCACGATGCCATCATTGCCGTTCGAATAGTCAGCGAGGATCGGAATGGTCGTATCGACGCCGCCGACCGCCGGAATTGTCAGCGCATCCATCGTCGTCGCTGCAACTGCGTCGACTTTACCGCCGGTATATTGATTGATCGACTCTATGTAGTCGTTCACCTGCACCAGCTCGATGTTGATGCCGTATTTTTTTGCCCATTTCTGCAAGATCCCAGCATGCTGCGCATAGGGCCACGGCATGTATCCCGTATAGATCGACCAAGCGACTTTGAATATCGGCTCGGCGGCGCGAGCCTGGTGTACGGACGCAGAGAAAAGAACGGCGACGGCACAAAGAACGAGTCGAAGGATTGAACGCATGGCCATTAGGTACTCCCTGTCATCGAGCGGAAAATGGAAAGCGCTCCTTCGCCGTGTCCTTGCCCTTGTATGTTTTGTTGTTCCGCGCCGACATCGAGATCGGCAATCGTCCATCGCCGTGCAAACGGCTCACCGTCCGAAGACACGTCGTGAATGGTCAGGCTGCTTCCTTCGCCGAGGCCTTCAGGCGCCAGATCGGTTCCGATGCGGAATGGCAGGCTAGATCGTCCGATCAGCCATTTCCCGTCGCGCACACGGCCAAGCGAAATTTCGCAATCGAGCATCGCCCTGACGACGTCCGGCGACGACGTTTTGACAAGATCGCGTAGTGAGCCGCCGTGAGGCAGCGCAATCGCCCGGTTTCGCACGTACATGAAGATATCGCCGACACGAACGAGGAAACCGTCGAGACCCCTTTCATCGCGCATTCGGATAGCGAAATGCGGATTGAGGCTCGGAGACGTATGGTGCCAATGCTCGATGTATGGGATGTCCCGGCCGCGCTCGATCAGAACACCGTCCGCGAACGAAAGGTATCCCGCATCCGCGGCGTCGCTAGGGCACTGAAAATCGATAGCTCGGCGCCACTCGAAGGCGTCACCGGCCGGGACAAAAATTCCCGCGAACCCTTCCTGCACCGAGAGCCATTCGAAATGTTGAGCATCGAGGTGGTTAAGGCAGGAGACACCTACAAACGACGGGCGATCGGCCGGCTGCCTGAGATCCGCAAATAACGTCGGCCCTTGAAGCCAGGCGACGAAAGTCGTTCGATCTTCCCGGCCGTCTGGCCACGCAATGAGCGATCGCTCCCACAGCCCCAGTGTATCTTTGATTTCGACCATCTGCGTATCTCCGGTGACAAAAGATTGTCATCGAAGGGCCGGCCTCAGAAGTCGTTGAGTCCCGATGCGAGCCATAGACGAGATCTATGGCCTTATGGATCGCCAGAGCGATCAGGATCAGTGTCCTTCACGTGCATTTCGATCATGTCGAGAAGCGCACGCGCTGGCGGGCTGAGACTTTCATCGCGCGTCACGAGATAGACCGGATAAGTCGGTAGAACATCGGGATGCAGCATCGGCCAAAGCTCACCGGCCTCGACTGCTTCCGCCGCAACCACCGTCGGCAAAAAGCCGACGCCGATCCCGATCTGAATGAGCCGTTTGACTTCGTGCAGTGTTTCCGCAGAGCCGCCAGAGCGTTCGCCCAAGCGATGCCGATGGCGGAAGTCGGCAAGCTCTGCGGGTTCATCTTCTCCGGTCAGCACGAACGTCTCGTCGGCAATACTTTCAGGCGAAACCGGCGCGGCGCCGAAGGCCGGGTGCGCTTTGCCGCAATAAAGCTGCTGCCATTCGCGCATCAATGGCCGATGATTCAGCTCCATGCCGGTCGCCGCGACGCACGCGATGCCGATATCGGCGCTGCCATCCTTCACCGACAAAACGACGTCGCGCCACGGCGAAATATCGAACCGGATTTCGACCGCTGGATTGACCTGATGGAACGCGACCATCGCCCGATCAAATGCCGGAGCGACGAGGTCCGATATCACGCGCAGCGTCACGACGCCCTGTAGTCGCCCGGAAGACTGCGCAACGTCGCCCGGCATACCCGAGATTAGAATTTCGATTTCTTCGGCAGACTTCAGTAGCGACCGCCCCGCTGGAGTCAGGGCGACGCCGCGCGCAGAGCGTATAAAGAGTGGCGCACCGACATGCTCTTCGAGACGCTTCAACCCAGCACTGATCGTCGGCTGCTGCTTGCTGAGTGTTCGCGCCGCCGTGCTGATACCGCCCGAACGCACGATGTCGAGAAAGAGCCGCACAAGGTTCCAATCGAGATTACGCGCGAATTGCTGACCCTTCCTCGATATCCGCGGCCCACTCGCCATCTTTCGCCCTCGCGCCTAGGCCGTAGCCGTGTGCCGAAGCGCCAACACCTTCTCGACATTCCCGCGATGGACGGCCTCATACGGGTCGAAAAAGGAAACCGCTCCGCTAGCAAGCGCTTCAGGGATGAAATCGGGCAAAGCGACAAAGGCGAGCCGCTCGTCCTCACGGACCTTAAGAAGCCGCTCGACATAAGTTTGCGTCGCCTCGATCAGGCCGCGATCGTATCCCTCGCCGATGATCCGCTCCTTCGCACCATGGTTCGGCAGGATGCGCGAGAAATCCCAATTCGACATTCGCTCCAAATCTGACAAGTGAAGCGCGAGCCGATCCGGCTCAACGACGTACGTCACCGTATCTTCCAAAGTGTCGCCCACCAGCAACGTCCCATCACTGGGCAGGAACATCGCCACACCATCGCTGCTGTGAATATCGAGCGGACGCAAATCGATGCCGACATCGCCGCACGTCAGCTCCAAACCGCCGTAGAAAATCGTCGTCGGCATCACCAGTGGCGCGATCCCAGGCGGACCATCATGCGTTCCCGCTTCGATAGCTGTCTTGTGCTCCGACAACAGACGCGCGGTCTGCGCACAGGCAATGATCTCGCAATCTTCAAAAACTGCGTTACCGGCAACATGATCGAGATGCCAGTGGCTCAGCACGACGCGAATGTCGCGAACTCCACGCGCTTCCAGAATGTTGCGAATGTCCCGCGCATGCGCAATCGACAGATGCGTGTCGTAAACGATGGCGCTCGCACCATCGACGACAGCGTAGCTGCAAATACCGAGCGCGAAACCGCCGTCATCGAGCCAGTTGGGCGCGTCCGAATAGTACCGGACGCCGGAAATCCGCCCGTCGTAAAATCCGAGCAGATGCTCGCCGAGATCCAAGACCGAGAGTTTCGTCGACTGTTCCATGGATGCCGCTCGTCATAAGCCGCCGGGGCCTGATGGCCGGTTCTTCCCGCGGGAAAGTGTAGCATCGGCCCGTCCCGCGCGCCGATGCCATCGCGGCGACATAATCACGCTCGCTTTCCATATGTCCGGCTTGGGGCGTGCAAGAAGGGAACAGGCCATGGTAATGTCCGCGCCGCCAGCGCACTTTCTCTCTTGTGCGATGACAAGGGCGAACGGTGGAACGGATGCGGCGCAGCAAAATTCAGCGCGACCCGCGTCCTTTGAGACTGGAGGGTGATATGCCGAACTTTGGAATTCCGCGCCGTGCCGCGGCTAACGACTTGAGGGCGGACACCCCTCCCCCGCTGAACTGGAAACGCGGCCTCTTTCGGGTCTGGATCCTAGTCTCTGCGGGCTGGATCATGGGCTGGACGATCTACCTGCTCCTGGAAGGCGTGCAGGGCAGCCTCTCCACGCGCGGTGATTTCGTCGAAGTTCCGATTTTGCTTTTTGCGCCGCCGACTGCTCTCTGGCTGTTCGGTTACGCCGCGGCGTGGGCCATAAAGGGCTTCGAGGCCGAAAGATAAAGCAAACGCGCCCCCAACCAGCGCACAATAACGCCGTCTACGCTCTCGCGCGCTCGGACGAGCCGCTCGTCTTCCAGAACCGATGCGCCCGCTGTTCCTCTTCCCGCGCATTACCCAACGCTATGTGATCGTTGAGCGTCTTGGCATCCTTGATAACGTCGTTCCAAGTCAGATTTGCCGCTTTCAGCATTTCCGAGGCCTTCGCAGCGGCTGACGCTCGCTCGCCGTCACTTGGGGAGCTGAGCATGCCGCAAAGTTTCATGAAGCGCGGGACATCGAAAGTCACCAGACGCGGATCGACCGAATCTGTCGGTTCGCTGCGTCGACGCCACTTGGCCATAATACCCCTCTGAACTCGTACCCCGACGTACTTCTACGCCTTGTTTCGAAATTGCGAAAGCAAACTCCTAGCGGCCGATTTTCACATAAAATAGGCAACGCCAGATCGCTCGGCGAGCGATCCGGCAGCAATTGCACGTTCGACCAAGAACGTGGTTCAGTTGAGGCGAGATCATTATCGGTGAAGGCCGCCGCAGCTTATGCCGCAGGCGGCGTTCCCTCAACGGCCTTGGTCGGAGTTCCCTTGCGCGACTGACGCCACTCTTCGAAGCGCTGGATAACGGCGAACATCGACGGCACGAACAGCACCGCAAGCAGGGTCGACGCCAGCATGCCACTAAAGACCGTGATGCCGATCGACTTTCGCGCAGAAGCACCCGCTCCTGTCGCGAACACCAGCGGCGCCACGCCGAGAATGAATGCGAACGACGTCATCAGGATGGGACGGAACCGAGCCCGTGCGGCTTCGACGGCAGACTCAGCAATGCTCTTGCCCTCGGCGCGCATCTCTCGAGCAACCTCGACAATCAGGATCGCGTTCTTTGCCGACAATGCGATCAGCAGCACCAAACCGATCTGGACGTAGAGGTTGTTGTCGATCCCGAGCCCGAGCATGACAGACACCGGCCCGACGAGCGACAGCGGAACCGCAAACAGCACCGACATCGGCGAATACCAGCTCTCGTACTGCCCCGCGAGAACGAGGTAGACCAACAGCATCGCGAGCGCGAAGACATAATAGATCTGACCGCCGACAATCTTCTCCTGATACGACAGCGCCGTCCACGAATAGCCGACGCCCGGCGGCAACGTCTTCTCCGCGATTTGCTCCATCAGCGACATCGCATCGCCCGACGAAAAACCCTTTGCCGGCACGCCGACAATCGTTGCGGACGGATAGAGGTTGTAAAGACTGATGAGCGACGGCCCGACGATCGGCGTGATGTTCATCACCGTTCCAAGCGGGATCATGTCGCCGTTCTGGTTACGCACCTTGAGCCGTAAAATCTCACTCGGCTCCATGCGGTAATCTGCATCCGCCTGCACGTAGATCTGGAACACGCGTCCGAATTTGTTGAACTGATCGACGTAGCTGGAACCCAGATAGCTCGCCAACGTTTGGAACACCTGATCGGTCGTCAGCAGCAGTGTCTGAATTTTCGCCCGGTCGATCGTGACCTTGAATTGCGGCGCCGTCGCTCGGAAAGTAGTCGAAGCGCGCTGAATACCGGACTGCGTATTGGCTGCAGCCACCACGGCATCCACTGCACTTCCAAGCTTCACCAGGTCGAAGCTGCTGTCACGCAGCTCAATCTGCATCGTGAAGCCACCGGCATTGCCGATGCCCTGAATTGGCGGCGGCGGCAGCACCATAACCACGCCGTCTTCGATAGAGGCCAACTCTCCATTGAGCTTTCTGTAGAGCGAGCCGAGATCCTCACCCTTTCCACGCTCACTCCAATCCTTCAGCATGATGTAGGCGACACCCGCGTTAGCGAGCGAAGCGCTGTTATCGAGTGGAGAAATGCCCGCGATGGTGATGACGCGTTCGACGCCCGGCACCGTGTTGGCGATTTTCTCGACCTGCTGCAACGAATTCTGTGTACGCCCGAGCGACGCGCCCTCGGGGAGCTGCACCGATGCAATCAAATAGCCCTGGTCTTCGATCGGCAGAAAGCCGGTTGCGACCCGGGTCATGCCAAAAACTGCACCGCCAATGATCAGCAAAGCAATGACGAACATCGCATTGCTATGGTGAACCATCCAGTCGATGACCTTCGTGTACCAGTTCTCGAAGCGCTGATAGACGGCGTTGAACCCACGGAAAAAGAAATTTCGTTCTTCCGGCGGCACCGGCCGCCGCAGCCACAGCGCGCATTGCGTCGGCTTAAGCGTTGCCGCGTTGATGGCACTGATCAGCGCCGTCGCCGCAATCACAAGCGCAAACTGCGCATACATTTGCCCAGTCAGACCCGGAAGAAATGACGCCGGCAGAAACACTGCCATCAGCACGAGCGTGATGCCGATGATCGGTCCCATCAACGCGTTCATGGCAGCAATGGCCGCATCGTGGCCGGACATGCCCTTTTCGATGTTATGCGCCGCGCCTTCCACAACCACGATCGCGTCGTCCACGACAATGCCGATCGCAAGCACGATCGCAAACAGGGTCGAAAGGTTGATCGAAAAGCCCATCGCAGCCATCGCCGCGAACGCGCCGATGATCGTTACCGGCACGGTCGTTGCCGGAACAAGCGTCGCCCGCCAGTCCTGCAAAAAGACGAGAATGACAATGAGGACCAGGATCGCCGCTTCCATGAGCGTCCGGTAGACCTCGTCGATCGCCTGCTGCACGAACAGCGTCGTATCGAACGGAATCTGGTAGATCACGTCCTGGGGAAAGTCCTTCGCCAGAACCTTCATCTTGTCAGACACTTCTTTCGCAACGTTGAGCGCGTTCGCGCCAGGCGTCAGAAAGATCGCAAGGCCTGCCGCTTGCTTCCCGTTGAGATTGAAATACTGCGAGTAAGTCTGCGCACCGAGGACGACATGGCCGACGTCCTTCAGGCGCGTGAGATCGCCGTTGCTTCCCGTCTTAACGATGACGTTCGCGAACTGCTCGGGATCGTCGAAGCGGCTTTGAACGTCGATCGTGTATTGAAACGATGGCGATCCCGAAACCGGCGGCATACCCACCTGCCCCGCCGTCACCTGCTCGCTCTGCTGTTGCAGCGCCTGAATCACGTCCTGCGCGTCAAGGCCGCGCGCCTGCATCTTGTCGGGATCGAGCCACACGCGCATCGCGTATTGCCCAGCGCCAAACACGTTGACATTCCCGACACCCGGCAGACGCGAAATTTCGTCCATCAACTGGATGGTCGCGTAGTTGCTCAGGTAAAGACTGTCATAGGTGCCTTTCGGCGACGTCAACGTCACGATCTGTAGGATCGACGTCGATTTCTTCTGAACGACGACGCCTTGCACCTGAACCGCCTGCGGCAACGACGCCATGGCAGCCTGCACGCGGTTCTGCACGAGGATCTGCGCCGCGTTGAGATCGGTGCCGATCTGGAACGTGACGGTCAGCGTGTAGGTCCCGTCGGATGCAGCGTAAGACTGCATATAGATCATGTCTTCGACGCCGTTCACCTGCTGCTCGATTGGCAGGGAGACGTTATCGATGACGGTTCGTGCGCTCGCACCCGGGTATCGCGTCGTAACCGACACGGTCGGTGGCACGACGTTCGGATATTGAGCGACAGGCAGTTCGAAGACGCAGACGGCGCCGATCACAACCATCAAGATGGCAATGACGTTGGCGAGAACCGGCCGCTCGATGAAAAATTTTGAGATCATTGCGCGGTGCCCGCATCCGGCGCCGGAGCGCTGATCGTCTTTATGACAGGTTCAATCTTCTGGCCCGGTACGACGGTCATGAGCCCGGAGATCACGACGCGGTCATCGGGCGCAAGGCCCTTTTCGATGACGCGCAGTTCGCCGACCTGCTGCCCGAGCACAACCGTGCGCTGCTCGACGACATCGTCCTTATTTACGACGAAGACATAGCGACCGGCCTGGTCGCTGCCGACCACACGATCCGGTACCAGCAGCGCGTCATTTTCCTTGCCGCGCGGCACGCGCACCCTGACGAAATAGCCCGGCAACAGCGCTTTTGTATCATTCTGAAAAACGCCGCGCACCAGCAAGGTGCCGGTGTTTGCCGTGATGGACGGCGCGGCGTAGTCTAGCGTTCCCTTGTGCGGGTACCCCGTCTCGCTCTGCAATCCAACTTCAACAGGAATTTTCTTCAGCTCTTCCGACGTGAGGGAGCGCGCCCGAATATTGTCGCGGATCGACTGCACATCGGCTTCGCTGACGTAAAAGTTCACATAGATCGGCTGCAGCTGAACGATCGTTGCGAGCGTCGTGGGACTGCCTGCGCCAACAAGCTGGCCAAGCGACACCTCGCGCGCAGTTACGATGCCATCGAACGGCGCCTTGACCTCAGTATAGCTGAGGTTGAGCTGCGCCTGATCGATATTGACCTGCGATTGCTTCTGCGCCGCAACGGCAGCATCGTACGTTGCCGTCGCCGCATCGAGCGTCGCTTGGCTGGAGATGTTTTTGGCCGCAAGATCGACCTGGCGCTCGTAGTCTGCTTTCGACTTCTTGGTTTGCGCCTCTGCGCTTGCCATCCCGGCCTGGGCCTGCTCCAGAGAGAGCTGATAAGGCTGCTGTTCGATAACGAACAGAGTTTTACCTGCTTTGACGAAGTCACCGTCGTTATAATCAATGCTCTGAATGAAACCCTGAACACGCGCGACGAGGGTGGTTGTATTCACAGCGGCCGTATTGCCCGTCGCCATAAGATAACGCGTCACAGCTTGCTTCAGCGGCGCGGCCAGTTCGATTTTCGGCGGGGGCGGCGGCACGAAGGCGTTCCTGTCGCCGCATCCCGAAAGCACCAGACCCACGGCGACGGCAAGAACAGGGGCCGCCATTAAAAATGGCCGCGACCTCTGCCACGCGCGGCCAGTCCGCGCCGGGCTCGATATCTCCACCGGCCGCAGTTCAAAATTTTCACCCATTCGACCGATCACCCCGACGTATGCAAATGCGAAACACTATAAGAACCATTGAGAGCATAGTAGGTCATCTCTCAAGAGCCGTATAGGCGACGAACATTTCAAATCGTGACGTCAGAACGAAAAAAGACGGTCTGAACGCGGCGCGAGGGTTACTTTCGTCCAAGGATATTGCCGACAACTTTTCCGACGCCGCTCAGGAGCTTCGTCTCCGAGCTCAATCCCTGCGTTGTCAGGCGCACATCCCCGCCAGGGTTGTATCTCGGAAGAATGAATCCAGGGGGAAAGCCGTTTTGACAAGCCCAGCTGAGGGGCCACGATCCCGTCCGACATGCATGTGCTCAAAAAAGTGCCTGCGCAATGTAACTCCTGCGCCCGCCGGCACGAATGTCTTCTAAACGCCATGTCGATGAGCGCCGTCCGTTCTTTGCAATACGGAAGTCCGGCCGCTCCCTTCGGAGTAGACATCAATTGAGAACGGAACAACTTATCAGAAGCCTTGTCGCCGACCTCCCAACCTCGCCGGGATCCGTTGCGTGGATCATCACGGCAAGTCTTTCGCTTTCAATCACCTTTTCATTAACGGTTATGATTTTATGGCTCGGGCTCCGGCCGGAGCTTGGTGCGGCGGTGTATTCGGCGCCGTTTTGGATAAAAGCTGGCTACACATTCATGATCGGCACCGCGGGTCTTCTCGCGCTGGAACGCCTCGGACGGCCTGGCGCGACAGCCACGACGTCATTTGCTTTGCTCGCTGGCGTCTTCGCGATCGTCGCACTTTCGGCCGCGATGGAATTTTTCATGTCGCCGGCACCCGAACGGAGCGGGCTTTGGTTCGGTAGTTCGTCGTCGTTCTGTCCGTGGGCGATCGTAGCACTTTCTATTCCGCTGCTTGTCGCCGCCTTTCTCGCTCTTCGTCAGTTGGCGCCGACGCATTACGCTTTTGCCGGCGCAGCTGCAGGATTCATGGCCGGCGGCTTCGGAGCTTGCATCTATTCGTTGCACTGCACGGAATACGGCATCCCATTTCTGGCCACGTGGTATTCACTTGGCGTGCTGATCGTAGCAGGAGCTGGAATGCTCCTGTCGGGTCTTCTGCGCTGGTAGACGAGCGCCGATGTGCAAAGCGGGCCAGCAACGTGCCGACCCGCTTGCTAGCTCTATCAGTTACGCCAAGGATGCTTTCGTCAGTCCGTATACTCCGAGCAGTACGTCGAAGTACGGATGTCGTCGACATGCTCTCGACAGAACTGATCAGGCGTCTCGTCATGGGCCAGAACAGGATGCGCGGTCAGGTGCAAGCCCTCTAGGTTTGCAACCTTATTGGCATGATTACGCTGGCAATACTTCGTCGCGATCCAGTTTCCATCGACATTTTCGAAATCGCCCGAGCACGTACCTTGTGCACTTGCGGCACCAGCCGCGGAGCCGAGCGCAATAAGCGAAACAACGAGCACAACAGGAAGTTTGAGCATTGCCGTCACCTCTCTCTGGTCTGAGCCACTGAGTTGCCTGCAAACCCGAGCCGGAAGTTAGGCTGGTCGCTGATGACGTCCAGCAAACGCCGTCTTCTCAAGGCAGTCGGGTTCGTCTTCGGTGAAAGCTAGATCGAAACCTCCGCGTGCGTTATTCCGGCTGATGCCATCGGGCCGACGCCCGCAGGACTCGCACATCCGTAAGAATACGGACGACGCTATCCCTGAGAACCCGCCGCGGGCAGCTCTAGGATTCTCTTGTTTTCCGCAGATATTCGACCCACCCAGCAGAACGTCGGCACTGTCATTTCGAGGCGACGCGAACCGTTCGTAGCAGCCGTGTGCCCCCACCCATCCGCTAAAATACCGTGGGACAGCACCGGAAGATCAGGCGGCGGCGAATGCCGTCATCTGCGCATCAGAGCACTTGAGACCATTGGCAATGTAACGCCGCCGCGTTGCGGCCCGTAACTGCGCAATGCATCCGAAGGCGATGCTTTTCGGAGAGGAACGCTTATGCGCACGTGGCGAAGGATAATCTTCTGGGCGGGACTTCTGATTCCCCTCCCTGTATCGACGGCACCTGCAGAGGTCTCTTCTCGGATGTTTCGCGGCACTGGCATGCCCTACGATGCCTTCGATGAACTCCACACCATGACGTTGCATATTGGTGGCGCCACGCAAACAATCGCGTTTGCACCGGGCCCCCTCGGCCTGACTCAGGGCCGAATTCTCGAATGGCTGAAGACCTCAGCGAAGGCCGTCACGACGTATTATGGGAAGTTTCCCGTACCCAGCGCCAAGATCTTGATCGTACCAGTCGAAGGCGAAGGCGTCGAAGGGGGGCAAGCCTTTGGCTATCGCGGGCCCGCGATCCGGCTTCTTGTCGGCGACTTCACGACGGAAGAAGACCTCGTTGCCGATTGGAAAGCCGTCCACGAGATGGTGCATCTCGCCCTTCCCGACGTATCGCCGGACCATCTCTGGCTCGCTGAAGGGCTAGCCGTTTACATCGAACCGATCGCTCGCGTTCAAGCTGGAGATCTCAAACCGGAAAAAATCTGGGCCGACATGGTTCGGGATATGCCGAAGGGACTACCGCGCGTGGGTGACAAGGGGCTCGACCATACTCACACCTGGGGCCGGACCTATTGGGGCGGAGCTATCTTCTGCCTGCTCGCAGACATCGCCTTCCGTGAGCGAAGCCACAACAAAATCGGATTGCAGCAGGCGATGCGTGGCGTCGTTGCCGCCGGCGGAACACACGATCAAGACTGGCCGATCGAGCGCATCCTGAAAGTCGCCGACCGATCGGCCGGCTATCCGGTCATGGAAGAACTGTACGCCAAGATGCGCGACAAACCTTACGCGCCGGATCTTGCAAAGCTTTGGACCGATTTGGGCGTAACGCCATCAGGAAACACGGTGACGTTCTCGCAGACGGCTCCTCTTGCTCAAATCCGCGAAGCCATTACGACGCCGCCGCGCGACAGCTTATAATATCTCCGCGGGTCCATTGCGTTTTCCCGCCTGCTCATTACGTCCATGTCATGGAGAAAATAATGACAGAAACAAACACGCAAGACCGCGTACGTCTAATTCCAGACAGCAAGCACCCGATAACGCTTGAGAAAAATCCGCGCCGCGTCGTCGTAAGGTTTGCAGGAAAAAGGGTCGCCGACACCGCGAACGCGATCGTCCTGAAAGAGGCGAGTTACCCTGCCGTCCAATACATCCCTCGGACGGACGTCGATATGCAGTTTCTGCAAAGGTCGGCTCACACATCGTATTGCCCGTACAAGGGCGACGCTTCGTATTTCAGCCTCTCCGCTCCAGGCGGTTCATCTGAGAATGCAGTGTGGAGTTATGAGGCGCCTTATGAGGCTGTGAGCGCCATCCAGGATCACGTCGCGTTCTATCCCGACCGTGTCGAGATTTCCGAGCAGGACGTCTAACCAAGCGCATCGAAGCGCTTTGCGGCTATTTCTGGATGGCAGTTGGAGCGGGTGATGGGAATCGAACCCACGTATTCAGCTTGGAAGGCTGCTGCTCTACCATTGAGCTACACCCGCGGCTTCCGCGAAGAAGGCGCTTTGTAGCGAATTTTTTCGTCGGCGCAAACGCCTTTGCAGGCTCCCACCGCCCGCGGCGGAATTTCCGAGTTCCTCGCGGTGCACAGTTGATTGTGTCGCAGCTCAGGTGCACAAAAGCCGGAAAATCGGTCGCACCAAGCGGCAATAAACGTGGGGGAAGAAACGCATGACGGCTGCCAGTTCCACAGAACCGTACACTCCGAGATTGCTCGATAGAGAGCGAATCGTTGCCAAGGCGGGTTTCAACCGCTGGCTGGTACCTCCGGCGGCCCTAGCCATCCATCTCTGCATAGGCATGAGTTATGGCCTGAGCGTCTTCTGGCTCCCCCTGTCGCAGGCTCTCGGCATCACAAAACCTGTGACATGCCCGGACATGACTCTGGCTCAAGCCCTCGTCACGACGACGTGCGATTGGCGCGTCAGCGATCTGCTTGTCACCTTCACCCTCGGCATCGTGTTTCTGGGACTGTCCGCCGCCGTATTCGGAGGCTGGCTGGAACGCGCCGGACCGCGCAAGGCCGGACTCGTCGCGGCATTGTGCTGGGGCGGCGGCTTCCTGATTTCGGCCATGGCGGTACACCTGCACCAGCTGTGGCTGCTCTGGCTCGGTCTCGGCGTCATCGGCGGCATCGGTCTAGGCCTTGGCTACATCTCGCCGGTGTCCACACTGATCAAATGGTTTCCCGACCGCCGCGGCATGGCGACCGGCATGGCCATCATGGGCTTCGGTGGCGGCGCCATGATCGGCTCGCCCATCGCCATTCTGCTGATGAACCACTTCAAGACCGCCGAGTCCGTTGGCGTCAAAGAAGCGATGGCGGTGATCGGGGTCCTGTATCTGGTTGCAATGCTCTGTGGCGCGTTCGGGTACCGCGTGCCGCCTGACGGCTGGAAGCCCGATGGCTGGACCCCGCCGAGCAGCAAAACCAAGGCCCTGATCACGCACGGTCACGTCCACCTCAACAACGCCCACAAGACCCCGCAGTTTTGGCTGATCTGGATCGTACTCTGCATGAACGTCTCGGCGGGCATTGGCGTGCTGGCCATGGCATCGCCGATGCTGCAGGAAATCTTCGCCGGGAAATTGATCGGTCTTAGTGACGTAACCTTCAAGGATCTGACGCCGGCGCAGGCGACGATCATCGCTGGTATCGCCGGCGGCTTCGTCAGCTTGCTGTCGCTGTTCAACAGCGGCGGCCGCTTCCTTTGGGCATCGCTGTCCGACATCATCGGCCGCAAGACGACGTACTTCTGCTTCTTCGTCCTCGGCATGGCGCTTTACGCGCTGGCGCCGACGCTCGCCCACGCAGGATCGATTGCGCTGTTCGTCGCGGCGTTCTGCGTGATCCTGACGATGTACGGAGGTGGCTTCGCTACAGTGCCCGCTTACCTGGCTGACATCTTCGGCACACAGTTCGTCGGCGCTATCCACGGGCGGCTGTTGACCGCATGGTCGACGGCCGGCGTTCTTGGCCCGCTGGTGATCGGCTATCTCCGCGATGCGCAGATTTCCGCGGGTGTCCCGCGTGCCCTCGTCTACGATCGCACAATGTATATTCTCGCAGGCTTCTTGCTCGTCGGCTTCATCGCCAACGCGCTCATTCGTCCGGTTTCTGAAAAATGGATGATGAGCGACGCCGAAGTAGCAAAACTTCAGGCAGCGAAGTCGACCGCGAATGTCAGCACGGGATCGCACGGTATCGGCTTCGGCGGCGTGACGCCCGGTGCCATCGTTGCCTGGATCGCCGTCGCGATCCCATTCTTCTGGGGCGTCTGGAACACGCTCGGCAAAGCCGCCGTGTTGTTCCGCTGAGCTGAAAATGCTCCTGTCGGAGGCTCGCTCAAGGGCCTCCGGCAAACCTCGCCGAAGATAATGCTCCGGACAATCAGCTTTTTATCGGCGCTTCAAATCAGCTTCTGCACGATGTTCGCGTGCTCATCGACCAGCTCGTGAGCTGTCTTCCAGACCTCGTGTCCACGGGTCATTTGCGCGCGCACGCCGCTGATCCATGATTGCGGCACACCTGCGGCTTCAAAGTATTTCTCGAAGAAGCGATCCGTCTCGGAGCCGATCGCCGTTTCCGGCACGCTGCTATCTCTTTTCTTCGAGAAGAAATCGCGGAACGCCACCTCGTGGAACATGAACTCTGCGCTCGGCGCCGCGAGACGCAATTGCCCTTGCATATAGATAGGAACACACATGGACGCGCAGATGGCGCCCGCTTCCACAAGCGTGACAAGCGCGTGCGTCTGCCGGATCCTGCCCAGAAGCCGCACGACGTCTGCGCCCTGATCGAGCGACCCGCCTGGCGATGAGAGCGATAGAATAATCCTATGGGCGTCGCCCTTGTGGCGTTCGAACGCCTCCGCGATGCGCGACGCCATCGGAGCATCGATCTTTCCGCGCCAGCTCAGATAGAGCGTGTCGTCGCCAGGAACGGCGCGAACGTCGAGCTTACCGACACGCGCAAAATAGAGTTCGAAATGATCCCGCGTCTTGAACGCCAGCACGACGAGAAGGACGATCATCGCGCCCCAGATCAGGCGGTTGCGCCAGGCCGAAGGCATCAGAGCAGTATCACCAAGCTATCGGCTCGCGGAACGCGAGTCGCTCGGAGCGTTGCAGCAGAGACACCATGCGCCATGATCCACGCGCGGGCGGCCGGCTCCGCGAAGCGGTGTCGCCCCGCCAAGAGAATGGAACGCACGATGTCGAAGTAAGCACGCGCCGAGCGGCTGGCTCGCGGAACGCGAGTCGCTCGGCGCCTACACATCAGTGCGTCCAGTTCGTGGTCCGCCCAAACTTGAAATTATCCGCGTACGACTTCCTGATCAGCTTGCGCGGCTTCGGCTCGCTCAGCGTATAGGCGATGCCAGCGCGCGTCGCGTAGGCCACAGCCTCTTCTTTGGTATCGAACTCGAGCCGAACCTGAGCTTGCATGTCCCGCGAACTCACCCAGCCCATCAGCGGATCGACGTCGCGGGCGCTGGCTGGCTCGAACTCAAGCACCCACTCTTTGGTGCGCGCCTCGCCCGACTGCATGGCGGTTTTTGCGGGTTTGTAGATCCGTGCCGTCATTGTGGCTCCGCGATGACGAGAAAGATCGAACGACGAAAGATCGCAATTGGTCGGGGCGACATGATTCGAACACGCGACCCTCTGCTCCCAAAGCAGATGCTCTACCAGGCTGAGCTACGCCCCGACTTGAGTTCTCATCTGCCGCTTTCATCCGTTAAGGTCAAGTCGTCGCTGGTAGAACGACACCTTCGCTAATGGACGCGGGCGTCAGGAACCCGAAAAAATTGGATAACGCACCTTGTCGCCGGCCTTGATGCCGAGACGCGCCGCTGCCCCGCCGGGAATTTCGAGCACGGCCAAAACGGGCGCCCCCGACGAGATCACACGGTCGGATAGCGGTTCGGCGTGCTCCTCGATGCGCGTAATGGTGCCGTCGGCGCGAATGAAAAGCATGTCGAGCGGGATATATGTGTTGTGCATCCACATCTGCAGGCCACGCTCGACGGTATAGGGAAAAAGCATCCCTTGGTTGTCGCTCAGCTCCGTTCGGAACATCAGCCCAAGCGCCTTTTCCTTGTCGGTCGCGGCGAGTTCTATCGTGAACGAATGTTCGGCGCCTCCAGAGGAAATGATCCTCAGCGTATCCTGGCGCATCTTCGCGTAAGCAGCCGGCACCAGATCGACGAACGTATTCATCCACGGCAATGCGGCCACGAACAGCGGCGGCAAAATAAAAAGGGCCACGCTGATCGCGGCCCCCTTCGTTAAACTCGGCACGATACTCGCCATTTTGCTCGCATCAGTTACGAGACGGCAGTCCCGTCGGCACACCATCCGGCCGAAGTTCCGCGGCCATGCAGCCCTTTGATCCGTAGCCCCAACGGACCTGAACGATCTGCCCGGGACGCAGCTCAGTGAAACCGAAGCGGCGCAGCGTTTCCATGTGACAGAAGATATCGGGCGTGCCCTCACCCCGCGTCAGGAAGCCGAAGCCACGAACGCGATTGAACCATTTGACGTATGCCCGGCACCAATCGCTTTCCGGCTGCACGATGACATGCGTGCGCTGAGGAAGTTGCGATGGATGGATCGCCGAACTCTCATCCATGCTGAGAATGCGGAATGCCTGCATGCCCTTCGGCCGGCGCAACACTTCGCAATGAACGCGCGCGCCTTCATAGGCAGTTTGAAAACCTCCGGCCCGGAGGCAGGTCACGTGAAGAAGGATATCGGGCAGTCCATTGTCCGGCACGATAAACCCGTAGCCTTTGGAAGCATCGAACCACTTGATCATTCCGGCAACTTCGAAAACTTCAGTTGCCGCGTCGTCGAGCGCTTCTGGGCTGATTCCGCCCACTTCCAAAAATTCAGAAAGCTCGGGACGTTTATTATCCCCCATACTTGCTTACCCCGCATATACTGTGCGTCAAACGATAACTCTCTGCTCCGCCGCACCGCTGAGCGTAACGTTCCTGGAAGAGCCCTCTTCAGAAACGAAACATCAACGCCACCGCGAAACCGTGGAAACCATAACACTGGCTCTGGCCGGAACTAGGGGCAATATTTTGGCGCATCCCCCTTGACCGTCAGTTGTGATGCTTGAATCCACATCGCGTTTAGTGACCTAAGACAATGATACTAGGCCAATAAAAAGCATCCGGATTCTTCCCCAGCTTCGAACACGCTTCGATCACGCTTCGAGCTTGCGCAAACTTTCTTCCACATGCGTGGACAGCGCCGCACGCCGCGAATCACCGGTACGTGATTCGCTCAACTGCACTTGCTTTTCCGCGTCTTCGATGGTGCTGATCCCAACTGCGAAAATAGCGATGTCCAATGCTCATCCACAGCATGACGAAATCGCGCTTCGCTGACGAGCAATCGCAGCGAGACGTTTCAGCAACCACTGTGGCTGAGGTGCAGCATTCGCGTGTGCGGAAGATTTTTTCGCGCTAGCAACACGACCACTAAGATGATCACACAGCAGGTAAAAGGTTGAGCGATGCGTTATTTGCACACCATGGTTCGCGTGACGGACATCGCAGCGAGTCTCGAATTCTATTGCGATGCACTCGGCATGAAGGAGATTCGCCGGATGGAGAACGAGAAAGGGCGCTTCACCCTCATCTTTCTCGCCGCCCCCGACGATGAAGAGCGCGCACTGAACGAGAAAGCGCCAATGCTCGAACTGACCTATAATTGGGACTTGGAGCAGTATGGTGCAGGCCGCAACTTTGGCCACCTCGCATTCCTCGTCGACGATATTTACGCCGCCTGCGCAAAACTTCAGGCTGCAGGCGTCACGATCAACCGCCCTCCGCGCGATGGTCACATGGCTTTCGTGCGTTCCCCTGATCTGATCTCTATCGAACTTCTTCAGAAGGGCGGACCGCTGCCCCCGCAGGAACCGTGGGCCTCGATGGCGAACTCGGGAACATGGTGAGCAAAACCGTTGACGCGAAAGACGTCGCGATCATCGGCGGCGGCCCGGCAGGTTTGTTTGCAGCCGAGATCATCGCGAATGCCGGACATCGCGTCTCTATCTACGAACGGATGCCGTCGCCTGCGCGCAAATTTCTACTCGCGGGCCGCGGCGGCCTGAACCTCACGCACAGCGAACCGCTCGAACGTTTTCTGACGCGCTACGGAGAGGCCGCCAACGAAGTCCGAACGGCCGTCGAAGCTTTTCCGCCCGAGCGGCTCATTGCATGGGCGAACGAGCTTGATGCCCAGACCTTTGTCGGCACGAGCGGCCGCGTTTTTCCTAAGGCGATGAAGGCCTCGCCGTTGTTGCGTGCGTGGCTGCGGCGTCTCAATGACCTCGGGGTGTCCATGAACACCCGCCACCATTGGATCGGGTTCGCCGATACTAGCGCGCTGATATTTGAAACGCCCGAAGGCGAGCGAACAGTCAAACCTGATGCGGCGCTCTTTGCGCTCGGCGGCGGCAGCTGGGCGAAACTCGGCTCCGATGGCACCTGGACTGACGTCTTTAAGAACGCCGGCGTCGCTATCACGCCGCTCGAACCGGCCAACTGCGGCGTCCTCGTCGAATGGTCCGAGGTTTTCAAATCGCGTTTTGAGGGATCAGCTTTAAAGCGCATCGCGCTCTCGATCGCATCGTCAAAGGTCCGCGGCGAAGCCGTCGTAACCGCGGCTGGCCTGGAAGGGGGAGCCATCTATGCCCTCGGCCCGCAGATCCGCGCGACACTCGCCCAGGGCAAAAGCGCGACACTCATAATGGACCTCAAGCCCGATCTGACGCGGTCCGCGCTGGCCGAACGGCTCAGCCGCCGTCGCGCCGGCGAAACACTGACAAACTTTCTGCGCAAGGCGGCCCATCTCGATCCGGTAGCCGTCGCCCTACTCCGCGAGGAAGGCACAGAACTTCCAGACAGCGTTGACGCCCTGGCCGGCCGTATCAAAGCCCTCCCGCTTCAGGTTGTAGGGGTGACAGGCATCGAGAGAGCCATCTCTACGGCCGGCGGAATCGCCTGGAGCGCAATTGATCGGAGGCACATGCTCCGATGCCGCCCTGGCGTGTTTGTCGCAGGTGAAATGCTCGACTGGGAAGCTCCTACCGGCGGCTATTTGCTGCAGGCAACCTTCGCGACGGCCGCATCCGCGGCAAACGGCTTGCTCGAATGGCTCGCAGCGCGACAATGATTTCCGCTTGTTGGCTGCGCGGCCGCGAACACCATTCTCAAGCCCAACAAGAAAGGAACGCCACCATTTCGCGATAGTTTGAGAAATAATATCCTATTCTTATTTAGTGAAATGCCTTCTCAGGGGAATAGTTTTCCATTATGTACCGCCTCACGGAGGTCCTTCATGACGCTGTTCGAAGCCCCGGCTCCCTCTACCGCAGGCCAGCCGACCGATACATTTTCCGCAGCGCAGCACGCACGCGCAGCTGAACTCGACAACAAGCTAGCGGAGCTGACGACGCTCGAAGAGCGTCTTGGGGCCATCCGCACGGCCATAGAGGGCACCGTCTCGTTCTCGACGAGCCTCGGCATCGAGGATCAGGCGATCACCCATGCCATCGCCGTAAGCGGCACGGACATCGACATTTTCACGCTCGACACTGGCCGGCATTTTCCCGAGACGCTCGACACGCTGTTCGACACCGAAGGCAAATACGGCATCAAGATCCGAGTGATGTTTCCTGATTCCGCCGAGGTCGAAGAACTTGTCGAAAACGACGGTGTCTACGGCTTTCGTTATTCGGTCGAAGCGCGCAAAGCCTGCTGCGAAATTCGCAAAGTCCGCCCCCTGAATCGCGCGCTGCATGGCGGTGCAGGTTGGGTGACAGGCTTGCGTCGCGAGCAATCGCAGGGCCGCTCGCATGTTCCGTTCGCGAGCTACGATCCTGTGCAAAAGCTCATCAAACTCAACCCAATCGCCGACTGGTCTCTTGAAAAACTCGAAGACTACGTTGCGACGAACAAAATTCCCATCAATGCTCTGCATACGAAGGGCTTCCCATCAATCGGATGCCAGCCGTGCACGCGCGCCATCAAGCCAGGCGAAGACATCCGTGCCGGCCGCTGGTGGTGGGAAAATGAGAACGGCAAGGAATGCGGACTTCACACGCAGTCCGAAGACCCTGGTTTCGAACCGAAGGACCGCGCGGCATGACGGCCTCGCCATCGCATCTTGATCTGCTCGAAGCAGAGAGCATTCATATTTTCCGCGAGGCTGCAGCGCAGTTCCGCAAACCCGTGATGCTCTATTCCATCGGCAAGGACTCCACGGTTCTGCTGCACCTGGCGCGGAAGGCCTTCTTCCCGCAAGCAGTGCCCTTTCCGCTGCTGCACGTCGATACGACGTGGAAGTTCAGGGATATGATCGCTTTTCGCGATCGAACGGCGCGCGAATTGGGCCTTGATCTGATCGTTTATACCAACCACGACGGCATCAAGCGCGGCATCAATCCGATCGATCACGCTCCCTCGATCCATACCGACGTGCTGAAAACGCAGGCGTTGAAACAGGCGCTCGACAAATACGGTTTCGACGCAGCCTTCGGCGGCGCCCGCCGTGACGAAGAAGCGAGCCGCGCGAAAGAGCGCATTTTCTCCTTCCGCGCACCCGGCCATCGCTGGGATCCGCGCAAGCAGCGCCCCGAAATGTGGAACCTGCTGAACGGCCGCCTCGGCACCGGCGAAACGGTGCGCGTCTTCCCGATGTCCAATTGGACCGAAAAAGACGTCTGGCGTTACATTTTACGCGAAAAGCTCGACGTCGTTCCGCTCTACTTCGCAGCCGAGAGACCCACCATCGTGCGCAATGGGCAAATCCTGATGCAGGACGACGAACGTTTGCAACCGCGCGACGACGAAAAAGTCGAGATGCGTAAAATCCGTTTCCGCACGCTCGGAGACTATCCCCTCACCGCTGCGGTCGAATCCGAAGCCGAAACGATTGAAGCCGTCGTCGCCGAAACGCTTAACGCCCAGACGTCGGAACGCCAGGGTCGTCTGATCGATCACGACCAGGCCGGCGCAATGGAAAAGAAGAAGCAGGAAGGCTATTTCTAATGTCGGTGCACACCCTGCATAAACGTCAGCCCGCTTCCAACGAGGCACCGCGCCTTGAGGTCGTTCCAAACCTCGTGCGCGATCTCGGCGGCATCACGCACCTCCTGACATGCGGCTCCGTCGACGACGGCAAATCGACATTGATTGGCCGCCTGCTCTGGGACGCTTCCGACCTTTACGAGGATCAGCGCGAGAACGTCCGCAAATCGGGCCGCAAAGCTGCGGGCACCGACCTTCCCGATTTCTCGATGCTGCTCGATGGCCTCGTGGCCGAGCGCGAGCAAGGCATCACGATCGACATCGCCTGGAAATATTTCGATACGCCAACGCGCCGCTTTGTCGTCATCGATTCACCCGGTCACGAGCAGTACACCCGCAACATGGCGTCCGGTGCATCTCACGCCGACGTTGCGATCGTTCTAGTCGATGCCCGTTCGGGCGTGAAGAGGCAGACCAAGCGGCACACCGCCATCCTCGACCTCGTCGGCGTGAAGCACGTCGTGCTGGCCGTCAACAAGATGGACCTCGTCGGCTGGTCGGAAGACGTGTTCCGCAAGATCGAAGCTGACTTCCGCACGCTCTGCTGGAAATTCAATTTCTGGGACGCGACCGCCGTGCCGCTATCGGCGGTGTTCGGCGACAACGTCACGGCCCAGTCTGGCAACATGCCCTGGTACACGGGCCCGACGCTTATCCAGCACCTAGAGAAGACGCCGAGCCGCGTCAGCGAAGCTGGCTCGGTGTTCCGCTTCCCGGTGCAGACGGTGCTGCGCGACGGCAAGGATTTCCGCGGCCTCGCAGGCACGGTCACTTCCGGCTCGATCAAGGTAGGCGACGAAGTCATCGACACGCTCAGCAACGCCAGCGGCAAGGTCGTTCGCATTGCCACGATGGATGGCGACATCCCGAGTGCCTCAGCCGGTCAGGCCGTGGCGCTTCAGCTCGACGTCGATATCGACGTTTCGCGCGGCGCCGTTCTATCGACGCGTGAAATGCTCCCGGTCGCGGCTCAGACTGTCGAAGCCCGTTTCGTCTGGCTGTCGGAGGATGCTTTCAGCCCGTCCGCAGGCTATCTGCTGCGCACGTCGACTGATCTCATTCCGATCTCGAACATCGAGGTAAAGGCGCTTCTCGATCTCGAAACCATGGCCTCGCGTCCTGCGCGGAGCTGCGGAGCCAACGACATCGCAATCGCCAAGATCTCCTTGGGACGCGCCGCAGCCATCGACGTCTTCACTGAGACGCCGGAAACCGGCACGCTCTTGCTCGTCGATTCCGTAACCGGCGCGACGATGGCAGGCGGCATCGCGACCGCCGTCAGCGCTAAGGCGGAAGAGCCTGCCGAAGGCCACTTCGTCCTGAAGCGTGACATGCTCGCCAACGGCCTCAATCGCGACCTGTCGATGAGTTCGAAAGATCGCGAAGAGTTCATGCGACGCGCCAACGAGGTCGCGATCATTCTGCGCGCCGCCGGCATCGCAGTGGCCATTGAGCCGCCGCCACCTGTCGACGACGGCATGGATCCTGGTCTCTAAGCCTTCGCTCGGACGCAGTCATCCTCGGCGCAAAGTCGAGGATGACGGGCCAACTCAAAGCGTTTCGACGAAACTCCAAGATTGCAGACGGCGGCGATGTCGCGTAGGTCTGACTGTCACGCTCCCTGCGGAATCCCATGCCGGAATTCGATCTCAACACTCTCTGGCCAATGGTCGTCGCTGGCGGCTTCGTCGTCGGATTTCTTGTCGGTCTGACGGGCGTTGGCGCCGGCTCGCTGATGACGCCATTTCTCATCACACAGATTGGCGTGCCGCCGACGCTCGCCGTCGGAACGGACCTTCTTTTCGCATCGATCACGAAAGCCTCTGCCGCCTGGCCCCATCATAACTTCGGCAACGTCAACTGGCGCCTCGTGGGATGGCTTGCCGCCGGCAGCGTTCCAGGCTCACTCGCGATGCTGGCTCTGCTACACGTCCTTGATCCCGACACCACGGCCCTCGGCCTGTTCATCAAGGAAGCGCTGATCGCGGCGCTGATCATCAGCTCAGTCGCAATTCTGATCTATCCGCTCGTCGTCCGTGGCCGGGCGCAGGTCGGCGAGCCCGCCGAACTCAAAATCCGCCACGTGCCGACGCTTCTTCTCGGACTGACGTTGGGTTCGATCGTAACTCTGACGTCGGTCGGAGCTGGCGCGATCGGCGTCGTGGTGCTGACGCTGCTGTATCCGACGCTTCGAACACGTCGCCTGATCGGGACGGATATCGTCCACGCCGTACCGCTCACTCTCATATCGGGCCTCGGCCATCTATCGATCGGCAATGCCAGCTTCGGGCTGCTGGGCCTGCTGCTCGTCGGCTCGATCCCCGGCATCGCTATCGGCTCACGCCTCACGGGCCTGCTGCCCGATTGGCTGCTGCGCGCTTTCCTGGCGCTGATCCTGTGCTTCGCCGCCTACCAGCTCGCACACAAACTATAGTTGCGTCCATTAGCGACGTCATCCCGGCGCAGGCCGGGATCCAGTCAAATCTCAAACTCCGTCATGTCGAGACTTGCCTAAGCGCCGATCTTCCCGCTTGGCGGCCGGCGCGGAACGCGTGTCGCCAAGCGCCAAAAAAAAATCAAACCAGCTTCACGTCCGCGTGGAACTGATTGCCCGCTGTGGTCTCTTTCACGTAGCCGGAACGGATCGCGAAATCGCCGAAGCGCTCGCCATCATTCCGCGTCTTCGCATAATTGATGAAGATTGGCTCAAGCAAGGAAACGATCCGCTGCTTGTCGACATCCTGCGCATAAAGCTTCGACAGCCGCGAACCATTGAACGCAGCACCGAGATAGAGGTTGTAAAGTCCAGGATTGCGCCCGACCAAACCAATCTCAGCGAGATACGGCCGCGCGCAGCCGTTCGGACACCCCGTCATGCGGATGACGATATCGTCGTCTTTCAGACCCGCGCGATCGAGGCTCTCTTCCAGGGCGGTCACGAGATCCGGCAGGAAGCGTTCGCTCTCCGCCAATGCAAGACCGCACGTCGGCAACGCCACGCACGCCATCGCATTGCGGCGAAGTCCCGACGACACGCTGAGTTCGACGCCGTGCGACGTCAGGATACCTTCGATCTTCGCCTTCGATTTAGCCGGCACGTTGGCCAGGATAACGTTCTGGTTCGCCGTGCAGACGAAATCGCAGATGCCAAGCTCAGCGATCTCACGCAGCGCCGTCCGCAGCGCATAGCCCGGCCGATCCTTGATGCGGCCGTTCTCGACGAACAATGTCAAATGCCACGGCTTGTCAGCACTTTTCTTGCCGTCGACCGTCTGCTGCCAGCCGATCTTGTCGCCCGTGCTCGCAAATTTGAACGACTTCGGCTTACCGAGCTTGAACCCTGCGCGCTTCTCGACTTCCTCGCGGAAGCTATCGAGTCCGCGATCCTCGATCGTGTATTTCAAACGCGCACGTGCACGGTTCTCGCGGTTGCCCCAGTCGCGCTGAACGGTCACGACCTTTTCGGCAAGCGTGACAGCTTGCTCCGGCGTGCAGAAGCCAAGCAGGTCGGCGGTACGCGGAAACGTATTCATATCGCCGTGCGTCATGCCCATGCCGCCACCGACTGTCACGTTCCAGCCGATAAGCTCGCCCTTCTCGACGATGGCGATATAGCCCAGATCGTGCGCATAGATATCGACGTCGTTGTCGGGCGGCACCGCCACGACGACTTTGAATTTGCGCGGCAGATAATGCACGCCGTAGATCGGCTCGACATCCTCTTTCGCCGGGCCTGATCTATCTTCGACCTTCTCACCGTCGAGCCAGATTTCGTGATAGGCGCCGGTCTTCGGCAACAGGTCTTCGCTGATCGCTTTGCCAAGATCATAAGCCTGCCGGTGCACCTTCGACAGATCGGGATTAGCAGCTGTCATGACGTTGCGATTGACGTCGCCGCAGGCCGCAAGCGTATCGAGGCAGATATCGTGAAACCCCTGCATCGTTCGCTTCAGGTTCGACTTGATCACGCCGTGAAACTGAAACGTCTCGCGCGTCGTCAGCCGCATCGATCCGTTGGCATAGGTGCTCGCGATGTTATCGAGGCCGATCCACTGCTTGGCGCCAAGGAACCCGCCCGGAATGCGCAGACGGATCATGAAGGCATAAGCCTTCTCGAGCTTCTTCTTCGATCGCTCGCCGCGCACGTCACGGTCGTCTTGAATATAAGAACCGTGAAACTTGATGAGCTGCTGATCGTCCTCGGCAATGGCACCGGTTTCAACCTGCCGCAAGCCTTCAGCCAGCGTCCCGCGCAACTGATGGCTCTTCTCTTTGATGAACTCGTTCTTCGAGCGTTTGTCGGTCATTGCTGTTTTCCCGGCCCCGGCGCGCAAAATGGCGACGAGAGAATTCCAATTAATACACGTCGCGCTGATAGCGTCCGGCTTTCGTCAGCTCTTTGAGCTTGGCGCGGCCAGCCTCTTCCTCACCCTTCAGCGGCTCGGCGAGGATCTTGACGAGCATCTGATCGACGTCCTTCGCCATGCCCTTCTCGTCGCCACAGACGTAGATGTGCGCGCCCTCTTCGACCCACGCGCGGAGATCCTCGCGCCGCTCCCACAGGCGATGCTGGACGTAAATCTTTTCCGGCTGATCGCGCGAGAACGCTACATCGATCCGCGTGAGATCGCCCGACGCCAGATAGTCCTGCCATTCGAGCTGATACAGAAAATCGTTAGTGAAGTTGCGTTCGCCGAAGAATAGCCAGCTCTTGCCCTTCGCTCCATCCGCGACGCGCTCTTCGACAAAGGCGCGATAGGGGGCAATGCCCGTACCCGCACCGATCATAATGATCGGCGTGTGCCCGTCGGGCGGTAGACGATAATGCCGGTTCGGTTTGACATAGAGACGAGCTGTCTGGCCGACCTTTCGCCGCTCGCCAAGGAACGTCGACGACACACCCTTGCGGACGCGACCATGCGACTCCCAGCGCACCGCGCCGACGAGCAGATGCGCTTCACCCGGATGCGCCTTGAGGCTGGACGCCACCGAATAGAGCCGGCCCGGCAGCGGCCGCAGCAAGCCCGTCAATTGCTCTGCCGTCAGCTTTTCCGGATATGCCATGAAGAAGTCGATGAGCTGCCGATCGGAAGCGAACTTCGGATAGGCTTCGCCTTCGAGCAGCGCTTTCGCATCGGCTCGTCCCGTCAACTTGGCGTAGTTCTCCACGAACGAACGCGACAGCGTCGTAACGTCATATGATTTCTGTAGCTTCAAAAGCAGCGCGGCATCCGACCCAAGACCGACCGTCTGCAGCAGTTCATCAACGAGCGCCGGATCATTCTCGGGATACATGCCGACGGCGTCGCCGGGCTGATACGTGAATGCCGGATCATCGAACGCAAACTCGGCGTGCCACGTCTCGCGTGTCGACCCGGTGCCGTTCAAGTTCACCAGCGCCGAAATCTCGGCTTCGAGCGGATGCTCGGCCGTGTATTTCGGCTCATCGTCATCGGCGAACTGAGCGGCTGCACCGAAATCGACATGAACGACCGTGCCACCTGCCGCCTCTTCTTTCGGCGCGAGCTTGGCAAGCGCATTTTCCGTCCAGTCGGCGGCCTGCTTCGCGTAATCGAGATCGAGATCGACCCGATCGAACGAACGCACACCGCCAAGTTCTTCAAGACGAGCGTCGATGGCCCGCCCAATCGCACAGAACTGCGCGTAGGCGGTATCGCCGAGCGCCAGTACCGCGAACCGCACGCCGTCGATGCGTGGCGCCGCGTCGCTCATCAAGGACTGATAGAAGTCGACGGCTCGTGACGGCGGATCGCCCTCGCCCCAGGTCGCAGCAAAAACGACGATGTTCTTGGCTTTGGCCAGCAGCGCCATGTCGGCGTCGGCCATATCGAAAACCTTGGCGTCGAGACCGTGCTTCTGGGCGGCCTTCTTGGCTTTGTTCGCCAGCGTTTCGGCGTTACCGCTCTCACTGGCATAAAGAATGGTCAACGGAGCCCGTGGCCGCGCAGCCGGAACCGCCTGTCCAGCGACGCCGCCTTGGGCGGCCTCAAAACCCGCGAAGAAGCCGGCAAGCCAAGACCGCTGCTGCGGAGTTGTCCGCGCAACCACTTTATTCAACATCTCAATCTCTTCCGGCAGAAACGGTGCATTGCGCGGAAGCAGAGGGGTGGCGGTCACAAAAAGCTCTCCTTCTCAGGGCCTTCAGCCCGAAATTCTCCGGCCCAGAACGTCGAGATGGGGGCCTAGCGCGCCTTCGATCTTAGCGAAAGCCCCATCCTCGCGATCAAATCAATCACTTCAATCGATCATTAGCCATCAATCACTAACGGCTCGCCCAATAAAGCGCATTATTGCCGGCTGCTCGGCATACGCTATTTTGGAACAATTTTCTACACACCTGCGGCATTCCACCCCAAATGTAAGAATAATATTCTAACATACCATACTTTTCCCCGGACTTGGGTGCGCCGCGCCGAAAATCGCCAAGCTTCCGCGCGGGCGCACCGGATTGTCCGCGGCCGTGACCCGAACGCCAATCCCGTTTTTCGTCTCGCACATGCACAGAAAGCGGACTGGATCAGAGGCACACGCAGACGTGAAGCGCATTGATTTGAAAAGAAGTCTCGAAACGTGATCTTTTGCAGTCGACAGCGGTTCGAGCCTTGACTTTGAAAGGCTGATCCGCAGATTGGGCCGGCACAAACATAAGTGCCTGCACCAATTCGAGTGGACCCTCGGCGGGGTCTGCTGAGTAGGGAAAGCAGTTCACCGCTTGGAGGAAACACCATGAAGACCTGGACGAAGCCTGAAGTTCGCGAGCAAGAAGTTGGTCTCGAAGTCACGAGCTACCTTCCGGCCGAGATCGACCTCATCTAATCGGATGAAGTCTTCGGTCTCGCAAATCTTGTGAGATACCGGCGCGGCGGTCGATTTTTGGCGAATCGGCCGCCGCAGCCATATGGCTCTCGAAAAAGGACAGAGAGCGCTGCCGGCCTCGGTGACCCGTCGGCGTAAATCAAAAATCAGCGATGCTTATAAAAGTGCTTGGATCCGCCGCTGGGGGTGGATTCCCGCAATGGAATTGCAACGGCTATCACTCATCGCGAGTGCGCGCCGCCGAGGCGGGATATAAAGCAAGGCTGCAATCCTCACTCGCTGTCAGCTCTGACGGCGTAAACTGGGTATTGCTGAATGCTTCCCCTGATATTCGTCAGCAGATCAACGAAACGCCCGAGCTTCAGCCTGCGCGTTCCGGTCCCTTGCGGGCGTCCCCCATTAAAGCCGTCGTTGTTACCAACGCCGACGTCGATCATATCACCGGCCTTTTGAGCCTGCGCGAGGGTCAGCCTTTCTCGATCTATGGCTCCGACCGCGTGCTCGCCACGCTTGCCGCCAATTCGATCTTCAACGTCCTGGCTGCAGACAAGGTCAAACGCATCACCTTCGAGCTCGACAAGCCGACCCGCCTTGAAGGCGCAGGCCAAGATCTCGGTCTCGTCGTCGAGGCATTCGCGGTTCCCGGCAAAGTCGCGCTGTTTCTCGAAAAGGGCGACGCGAATAATAATTTCGGCAGCCGCGACGGCGACACGATCGGTCTCAAGATCACCGACGCAAAGACTGGCAAAGCATTCTTTTACATTCCAGGCGTCGCTGAGATCGATCCACCGCTAGCTGACAAAATCCGCGGCGCGGAGCTGATCTTTTTGGACGGCACGCTGTTTACCGATGACGAAATGTTGATCCAAGGCCTGCTCAACAAAACCGGCAAGCGCATGGGCCACATCTCTGTGTCCGGCGCCGACGGCTCTATCGCCGCCTTGAGCAAGCTCAACGTGAACCGCCGGATTTACGTCCACATCAACAATTCCAACCCCATCCTGGACGAAAATTCAGAAGCCCGTAAAGTCGTCGAAGCATCCGGTTGGGAAGTCGGCTTCGACGGCATGGAGGTCCGCCTATGAACCCGGTCAGTCTCGAAAAGAAAACCGCAGAACGGCTTGGAAACGAGCCGCCGATGTCGACATCCGATTTTGAAGCCGCACTTCGCGCCATCGGCCCCGAGCGCTACCACGACTTGCATCCGTTCCATCACATGCTGCACGGCGGCAAGCTGAATAAGGGCCAGGTGCAAGCCTGGGCGCTGAACCGCTATTGCTACCAGTCGGCCGTGCCGCGCAAAGACGCCGCCCTGATCAGCCGTGTTTACGATCGCGAGCTGCGCCGGGAATGGACGCATCGCATTCTGGATCACGACGGCCTGCTGCCGGACGAGCAAGGCGGCATCGAACGCTGGCTCGTTTTGACGGACGGCCTTGGCCTTGAACGAGAATATGTCATCTCACGTCGAGGCGCCCTCCCCGCCACGGTCTTCGCTGTCGAGTCTTATGTCACGTTCGTTCGCGAGCAGCCGCTGACCATCGCCGTCGCCTCGTCTCTTACCGAACTTTTCGCGCCGAAGATCCATAAAGAGCGGATCGTAGGCATGCTCGAAAACTATGATTTCATCGACGATAAGGTGATGGCCTACTTCAAGCGCCGCCTGACCCAGGCGCCGCGTGATGCCGATTTCGCGCTACAATATGTTCTGAAAAACGCCAAGACGCGCGACGAGCAGGAAGCTTGCATCGAAGCTCTGCGGTTCAAGTGCAATGTGCTGTGGGTGCAGCTCGACGCTCTCTATCACGCCTACGTCGACGGACACATTCCGCCTGGCGCATTCCGGCCAGAGGCTTGATTGATGAGCGAAACCACTCGCGCACGTGTGATAATAGCGCCGGCTTCAAAACCGGCGCTGCCACCCCACATTAAGCTGAGACACGATCCGGGACGCGGTCGCTGGCATGTTCTGGCGCCGGAGCGCGTATTCGAGCCGGACCCGATCGCTATCGAAATCCTGAAGCGCTGTGACGGCGTCACGTCGGTCGAGCAGATCGCGAACGATCTCGCCAAGGACTACAACGCGCCGGTGCAAGAAATTCTGACAGACACGATAGCCATGCTTCAGGAGCTTTCGGACAAAGGCGTGGTCAAGGCTGCTTGATGAACCCGGGACAAGACGGAGCTGACGTCATGAACGAAATAGCGCCGATGGAGCAATTCTCCGAAAAGCCCGTAGTCGAGGCTTGCGCACGGGCCCCTGTCGGTCTTCTTGCCGAACTGACTCACCGTTGCCCTTTGCAATGTCCCTACTGCTCGAACCCCCTTGAACTCGATCGCGTCAACAGCGAGCTGACGACGGAGCAATGGCAAGACGTCATGCGCCAGGCCGCCGAGCTCGGCATATTGCAAATTCATCTCTCAGGCGGCGAACCGACCGTTCGCAAGGATCTCGAAGACATAGTGGAGGTCGCGGTCAAGGCTGGCCTCTACACCAATCTTATCACCGCCGGCGTTACGCTGACGCGCGATCGCCTCGCGCGCTTGAAAGATCTTGGCCTCGATCACGTCCAGCTCTCGATCCAGGACGTCGACGACGCCAACGCTGAAAAAATCTCGGCTTATAAAAACGGCCTCGCCAAGAAGCGCGAAGTCGGCCAGTGGGTGCGCGAGCTTGAGATGCCGCTCACCATCAATGCGCCGATCCATCGCCTCAACATCGAGAACCTGCCGAACATCATCGACTTCGCCGTCGAGATGGGCGCCGGACGCATCGAGGTCGCCAACATTCAATACTACGCGTGGGCACTGAAGAACCGCGCCGCGCTTATGCCCACGCGCGCGCAGGTTCTGAAAAGCGCCGAGATCGTCGAAGCTGCGAAAGAGCGCCTGAAAGGCATCATGGTCTTCGACTTCGTCGTGCCGGACTATTACGCCAAGACGCCGAAGCCCTGCATGGGCGGCTGGGGCCGTGGCGTGATGAACGTCACACCGCAGGGCCGCGTCCTCCCTTGCCACGCGTCAGAAACCGTTCCTGGGCTCGTTTTTGATAACGTCAAAGATCGCCCCTTGGCTGATATCTGGCTCAACGGTCAAGCTTTCCAAGCGTATCGCGGCACGAGCTGGATGAAAGAACCCTGCCGGAGCTGCCCACGCGCTGAGATCGACTTCGGGGGCTGTCGCTGTCAGGCCATGGCCTTCACCGGCGATGCAGCAAATACTGACCCGGCCTGCAAGCTTTCCCCGCATCACGATGCCTTTGTCGCCGCGGCGGAAAGCGAAAGCGCAGAGCAGACGCCGCCGCCGTTCGTCTATCGGCGCATGAGCCCGGCGAAGGCGCCCGCAGCTGAATAATTTTTAAGAAAACGCCCGTTTTGCGTGTGTTTGCAGCGCAAAAGACTATCGACCAAAGTTCTGGTCGGTGCGTCATTCTGTTCGGGTTTGGTTCAGAAAAAAAATGCCAATTTCCGAAGACTGAGCTATGAGTTGCAACGTTTCTAAAGTACCGCTCAGGCGAAACGGGAAGGAAATTTCAGAATGCGCAAGTGGGTTCTGGCGATTGCAATGATCGTCGCTGTACCGTCGGTCGGCATGGCCGCCGATGCCGAAGCCGGCAAGGTCGTTTTCAACAAATGCAAGGCTTGCCACCAGGTCGACAAGAACGGCGTCGGCCCGCATCTTGGCGGCATCGTCGGCCGCAAGGCCGCTTCTGTCGAAGGCTACAACTACTCTGAAGCCCTCAAGAAGTCGGGCATCACCTGGGATGAAGCTGCACTCGACAAGTGGCTCCAGGGTCCGAGCAAAGACGTTCCCGGCACGAAGATGATCTTCCCGGGCGTGAAAGACGCAACGCAGCGCGCCGACTTGATCGCGTATCTCGCGACGCTGAAGTAATTCGCGCTTCGTACGACTGCAGAAAGCACCGCGGGGAAGGGGTTCTTCGCGGTGCTTTCTTTTTACCGGAGCCGCGTGACATCGCTGGCATCGAGAGCGCCGATCATCGCATCGAGCGTTTTGCCGCCAATCGTAAGCCCTGGCGCGACGTCCTTGAGCGGCACCAGAACGAACGCACGCTCAGCGATAAGCGGATGCGGCACAGTAAGGATCGCATCGCAAATCTGACGATCGCGAAACGCCAGAATGTCGACATCGATAATTCGCGGCCCCCAATGCCGCGTGCGAATGCGCCCCATGTCATTTTCGACGGCCTGACAGCGAGTCAACAGTTCGTGCGGCGACAGCTCTGTCTGCACACCGACACAGGCATTCACGAACCAATCCTGATCCGTGTCTCCCCACGGAGCCGTGCGATAAAGCTCGGAGCGCGCAACGACGACGATCGAACCGTCTGCCCCTAGTCTACGCACCGCGTCGTCGATGTTCTCGACACGGTTCCCCATGTTTGTGCCGAGCGCCAAGATGGCATCAAGCGTGGGCGGCATCCCCTGAACGGCCGCCACAACGCAATTCGTCTCCGCCATCTCGGGCTCCATGCCGGGGTCAGTCGTATTTGATGTATGCAAATCGCATATCGCTCTCGGGTGTACCCTCAAGGCCCTTGCCTTCCTTGCCGGGTTGCCAATGCACGACCTCCTCAATTTTTTTCGCGAGTTCGAGGTCCTTCGACGTGATGCCCTTCGCGAAATGCGTCACCAATCGCACTTCCACCCATGCGTATGAGCACGTGATATCCGGGTGGTGCCATGCCGCTTCCGCCAGATGGCCAATGGTGTTGACGACCATCAGCGTGCCTTTCCAGCTCGCCGTCTTGTAGGTACGTCGTATCCACCCGTCTTCGAGCTTCCAGGCGGGCAAGTTGGCGGCGAGCCAAGCCTTTACATCGGCTTCCGCCATCGGTTTTTCGCGTTCTGCACTCATCTTGCCCTCGACCTCCAATTATCGGACAACTCGGTTCCGAAATCCTACCGCCGCCGTAGCCAGGATGGCAAACGGCCTGAACAAGCGGAAATTCAAAAGAAAGGACTGGTTTACGTGAAGCCTATTCCGGCAACTTCTGCCGCGCTCCGCGTTACGGCACCGGCTCGGCTGCACCTAGGCTTCCTCGACTTGAATGGCGAGATCGGGCGGCGCTACGGCAGCATCGGCATTGCCATCGATCGACCGAGCACAGACCTCACTATAACCCCGTCGACTGAGAATTCTGCAACCGGCCCTGAAAGCCGGCGAGTCATGAAGCTGTTGCGCAAATATACCGACGACGGCAACACAGGCGCTTACGCCGTGAACATTGCGAACGCCATCCCGGCGCACGCCGGCCTGGGCTCCGGCACACAGCTAGCGCTCGCCGTCGGCGCCGCCATCGCGCGCCTGCAGGGCCGCGACCTTTCCCCCGCCGATCTCGCCTCTATGGGCGAGCGCGGCGCCCGCTCCGGGATTGGGCTCGAAGCATTTGTTTCGGGTGGTTTCATCATCGACGGCGGAAAAGGCAAAACCGACCGGCCGCCGCCGCTGACGCTGCGCACCGACTTCCCAAAGGACTGGCGCATTATGCTGATCCTCGATCCGAATTTCTCAGGCGTGTCTGGCGAGGCCGAAACAACGGCTTTTGCCGGCTTGCCGCCCTTCCCGGAACATCAAGCCGCGCACATTTGCCACCTCGTACTGATGAAGCTCGTTCCGGGGCTTAAAGAGCTGGATATTGAAGCCTTTGGCTCGGCAATTACCGAAATCCAGGAGATTGTCGGTTCCCATTTTGCCTCAAAACAGGGGGGCACACCGTGGACGAGCCAAGCCGTCGGCGAACTCGCTTCGCGGATGCGAGATCTGGGTGCGACGGGCATTGGCCAAAGCTCCTGGGGTCCGACCGGATTCGCCTTCGTCGATAGCCAGAAAGCGGCAGAACGCCTCTATCATTCTTTAGGCGAAGACGCTAAACGCGACGGGCTCGAAATCCTGATCATTCATGGCCGCAACACCGGCGCCGGCATCGAAACGCTGCGCAATTCATAACGAACGGAGCATTAGAACAAATGAGCGACGCAACCCCAATCCTGCACATGCTGGCGCCGCAGAAGCATATGAGCCCCTTCGACGTGAACATGGCAGCCGACGCCGGCTACAAAGTGATCATCCCCTACATCAACGTCGAACTTGCGGAAGTCACAGGACTGATCCAGGACGCAATCTTCTCGCGCCCCCCGAACTACGGCGTTCGCACCGGCTTCTTCATGGGCGGCAAGGACGCCATCCTCGCGCTCGACATGCTCGAAGCCGCCAAGAAGGCAATGGTGCCGCCGTTCGAATGCTCTTGTTTCGCCGACCCTGCAGGCTCGTTCACGACGGCAGCCGCTATGGTCGCTTGCGTTGAGAAGGTGCTGAAGGAAAAGTTCGGCAAGACGTGGAAGGGCACGAAGGTTGCCGTGTTCGGCGCAACCGGCGTCGTCGGCTTCGCGTCCTCGATCATCTCCGCGCTTGAAGGCGCTGAAGTAAAGCTCGTCGCCCATCGCGGCATTGATCGCGTCATCAAGAACGCCAAGATCTCGAAAGAGCGCTTCGGTGTCGATCTTGAGCCCGTTCCCGGCGAGACCGAAGAACAGAAGAGCGAGATCATCGCCAACGCCGAAGTGATCTTCGCCGCCGCCGCCGCTGGCGTCCGCGTCGTCTCGAAAGAGAATATGCACAAAGCCAAGAACCTCTTGGTCATGGCCGACGTCAACGCCGTTCCGCCGCCCGGCGTCGAAGGCATGGAACTGTTTATGAATGGCGAGAAGCTGCTCGACACCGAAACGCTCGGCGTTGGCCCGCTCGCGATCGGCGACATCAAGTACAAATGTGAATCGGGCCTGTTCAAGCAGATGATCGATTCCGACAAGCCGCTGTCCCTCGACTTCCGTCACGCATACGAACTGTCGAAGAAGCTCGTCGGATTGGCTTGAGTTTGAGCGGCGATGCGGTCCTGATCGCAGCATTTTCCGGGCGGAGCCTAGCGCAATCCGCCCGGCGCGCTGGATTTAGGCCGCTCGTCGTCGACGCCTTTGGCGACCTCGATACGCGCGACGCCGCGGAAGATCTTCGCGTCATCGATGGCGCCATGGAGACGGGCTTCCGCACGAAGCCGTTGATCGCTGCATTGAACGAGCTATCTCAATCGGCGCCCACCGCGCCGATTGGTCTCGTGCTCGGCTCGGGCCTCGAAGATCAGCCGCGGCTTGTGAATGCTCTTGCATCGCGCTTTCGACTTCTCGGCTGCGATGCACGAACTCTCGCCACCTGCAAAGATCCGAAAAAATTCTTCGCGCTTCTCGACGAACTCGCAATCCCGCACCCCGCGACGCAAATCGAACCGCCGAGCGCTGCTTCAGGCTGGATATCGAAGCGCATCGGCGGCAGCGGCGGCCGGCATATTCGCGATTGCTCCGACACGCCCCACGCGAAGCCGCGCCGCTACTTTCAAAAACGCTTAACGGGTATGCGCTATTCCATCGGCGCACTAAGCACGCAGGCAGGCACAGCCGCATCATCATTCGCTTTGAGCCGGCAATGGACATCTCCGTCGCCGGCGCATCCCTATCGCTTCGGCGGCTGTGTCTCGCAGCCTGCCATCGACGTATCGCTATCAGCTGAAATGATCGGCTGCGCCCGCAAACTTTGTGAAAAACTTCAATTGCGCGGCCTCGCGTCGTTCGATTTCATTGTCGAGCAAGGGGTTGCTTATCTGTTGGAAGTAAACCCGCGCCCCGGCGCATCGCTCGACGTTCTCGACGACCGCTCCGGCTCACTGTTCGCACGACACATCGCGGCCTGCACCGGCGCTCCCGTCGCGTCGCAACAGAATGATTCCTCGCCTGCCAAAGCCATGGCGATTCTCCACGCCGACCGCGGTCCGATAACACTCGGTTACACGCCGTGGCCCAACTGGAGCGCCGATCGCGGTACGCCGGGCACTTTTGTTCCCCTCGGCGCCCCTCTCGCAACGGCGTTTGCCGAGGCCTCAACCGCCGATGCGGCAGAAGCCCTCGCCCGTCAGCGCTTGGCGGAACTTGAAGACCTGATATACGGACACGCAAAATCCTGACCTGACGGGAGTTCAAAGATGGTTAAGCAGCCCAGCGTCTCGGCACGCGCCACCAAGCTCGTAGAGAGCATCGTGAACGACGCCGACGCGCTTCGCATTGACGTAAGCACGGGCAGCGAAGGCGAACGCCTGATCGATATGGGCGCCAAAGTGATTGGCGGTCTCGAAGCCGGCCGCCGTCTCGGCGAAGTCTGCATGGGCGGCTTGGGTCAGGTTGCCATTACGCAATCGTCCGGCCTTGCGAACTGGCCCCTCGGTGTCGTCGTGACATCGAACGACCCTGTTATCGCCTGCCTCGGCAGCCAATACGCCGGCTGGTCGATCTCTGATGAAGAGAGCGGCTTCTTCGCGCTCGGCTCCGGTCCCGCGCGCGCTGTCTCGCGCGTCGAAGACCTTTTCAAGGAATTGGGCTACGCTGACCGCAATCCCGAGACGACGCTCGTCATCGAAGGCGACAAGGCCCCGCCCGCTGCTGCGATCAAAAAGATCTCCGAAAACTGCGGCATCAACCCGACGCGACTGACGATCATCTACGCGACGACATGGAGCTTCGCCGGCATCGTGCAGATCGCCTCGCGCGTTCTCGAAGTCGCGATTCACAAAGCTCACGCTCTGCACTTCCCGCTTGAGAACATCCTTGACGGCATGGGCACCACGCCGATTGCGCCGCCGATCCCCGACTTCGTCAAGGCCATGGGCCGCACGAACGACGCCATCATCTACGGCGGCCGCATCCACCTCTTCGTGAAAGGCCCGGACAGCGACGCCAAGCGGCTCGCCGAAAGCCTGCCCGCCAGCAACAGCGATGCGTACGGCAAGCCGTTCGCTGAAATCTTCGCAGACGTCAAAGGCGACTTCTACAAAATCGATCCGATGCTGTTCTCACCGGCGCAGGTGATGGTATCGAACGTCGAAACAGGCAATACCTTCCGTGCTGGCGAACTGGCGCCGGGAGTCGTCGATGCGAGCTTCCGCTGAGAAACAGCCTGACACTCAGCCAGGCTTAGGGGACGGACTTCACCTCGCCCTTCTGATCGAAGAGGGGCGAGGCGAATGGCACGCGCGCCGCATCGTCCGTTCGCTCGAGGCCATGGGCGCACGTGTAACCGTTTCATCGTTACCGCATTGCGCGTTCGATACCGGCCTCGAAAGCGGTATTGATATTCCGGGCTTTCAAGGCCGCTTGCCCGACGGCGTATTTGTCCGTTCGATTTCAGCCGGAACCCTTGAGCAGATCACGTTTCGCTTAGGTCTTCTGCATGCATTGCGCGAAAGCGGCGTCCGCGTTTGGAACGATGCGCGCGCGATCGAGCGCTGTGTCGACAAATCGCAAACGACGTTTCTCCTCCATAAAAACGGCATTCCGACACCGCGTACGCGCGTTTGCGAAACGCTACCACACGCCCTCGAATACACCGAAGGGCTTGACCGCCCGCTCGTTCTGAAGCCGCTGTTCGGCAGTCAGGGCAAAGGCATCGGCATGATCGCGCAACAGAGCGAACTGCCGGCCCCAGAGACGGTCGATCAGATGTACTATATGCAGGATTACGTCCCGCCGAAGGATGGCTTCTACGAGGACTGGCGCGTGCTCGCGACGCGCCATCGGGTCGTCGCTGCGATGACGCGGCGCGGAACGACGTGGGTCACAAATATCCATCAGGGTGGGAAGGCCCGCGTCCACCTGCCTGACGACGATATGGCGCGTATCTCGATGGCCGCCATGCGCGCCGTCGATGCAGATTACGCCGGAATAGATCTCATTCGCTCGGCGTCGGGCGAGTTGCAGGTTCTGGAAGTGAACTCCAATCCGGCGTGGCGCGGGCTTCAAGGTGTCGCCGACGTCAACATCGCCTGGGCCATCGCCGAGGACTTTCTGAAAACAGTCGTCGCCCACCGCGCAGCGCTGCACGTTCCCGCCGTCGCAGCAATCTCATGAAAACCGCCCTCACCGCTACCGAAATCAGCGCCGCGCTTTTATACGCGTGCAACGCTGAGCTCGAAGCGCTGAAACCGGGCAACGTTCATCGCTACTCTGCCGGTCACGGCATGGAGGTTCTGCATTTCGAGCAAGCCGCAGGCGCCGCGGCTGGACCGATCGCTGACCCGCACTTGAGCGTCGGCAAACGAATCCTTCGCGCCACTGAAGCGAGCGTCGCCGCGACGGGCCTCAATACCAACCTCGGCATTGTGCTGCTTTGCGCACCTCTCGCGAAAGCTGCGAGCGAAACGACCTTCGATGTCGGACTGCGCCGTCGCCTTGGCACGATTTTAATGTCGCTCGACGAGCAGGACGCGAACGACGCATTCGCGGCCATCCGCATTGCCAATCCGGCGGGCATGGGAAAGGTCGATCAGGGTGACGTTCATTCGCAACCGCAGCATTTAACGTTGCTGGCTGCCATGCAGCTTGCTGCCGAGCGGGACCGCATCGCTAACGCCTACGTTAGCGTGTACGCGGACATTTTCGATTTTGCCCTGCCGGTGTTTCACGAGGCAAAGGTCGTAACCGGTTGCGACGCGACATTAGCAATAACGACGTTGCATATGGCGCTGCTTGCGGAATTCCCTGATACGCATATCGCACGCAAATTTGGTGCCGAAATTGCGGCTAAAGTGCAGGACGAAGCACGCGTTCTAAGGCCGCAGTGGTCGCCTGCTGCAACTGCGAAATCGCTACCGGCGCTTCAGGAATTCGACGCAAAATTGAAACATCAGGGCCTCAATCCGGGTACCACTGCCGATTTTGTAGTCACCACCCTTTTTGCTGATGCGCTGATCGAACGGAAACGTACATGAACGGCGATTGGCCCCAACTTAAGGGCTTGTCACTACCGGTGACCTAGGGCAATACAGGCGCCGTGTCTGCGCTATCCGCGGACCTATTCACGACACCGACGCTGGTACTCATGACAACCTGGGCGGCAAGTGTCTGGATATCCATCGCCAGAGCAGTTCAACGAAATCCCGGTATCTGACGGGGGCTAGTTGTCGCTCATATCGTTTCATTCGTGGGAGGAACCCCCCTTATGGCCAAAATCAACAAAGTCATGGTCGGCGAGTCGCTCGTCGGCGACGGCAACGAAGTCGCTCACATCGATCTCATCATCGGACCGCGCGGTTCGGCTGCTGAGACGGCGTTCTGCAACGCCCTGACGAACAACAAAGACGGCTTCACCACCCTTCTCGCCGTCATCGCGCCGAACCTCCCCTGCAAGCCGAACACGATCCTTTACAACAAGGTCACGATCAAGGACGCCCGCCAGGCTGTTCAGATGTTCGGACCGGCTCAGTACGGCGTTGCAAAGGCTGTTCAGGACTCGGTTGCTGAAGGCGTGATCCCCGCTGCCGAAGCTGACGATCTCTACGTCTGCGTTGGCGTGTTCATCCACTGGGAAGCTGCCGACGACGCGAAGATCCAGGACTACAACTACCGCGCTGTTAAGGAATCGATCGCGCGCGCTGTTGCTGGCAAGCCGACGGCTGCCGAAGCAACTGCTCAGCGTAACTCGGTCCAGCATCCGTTCGGTGCGAAGGCTTGAAGCGGAAACCGTCCTCAGCAGGTAGAAAACAAAAATGAGACTGCCCCTCCCATGAAGGGGGGTCTGCTGCAGCGATTGGGTAGACTGCTCTCGGGCCGTTACAGCGGTTAACTTCGAAAACAAACCTTGGCCGCAACTGGGATTTGTTTTCGGCTGGAGTGGCTCCTGCCAATTCACTGAAATCGGACATTCATCGGCCGGCGATCTCCTTGAGATCGCCGGCCGAAATTTTTCCGGAATGCAGCGCCGAAGCGATCAGCGCTCCCGAAACCCCGATCCTTCGAATTTCATCGAGATCGCCTCGGTCGCGAATACCGCCCGCCGCATAGACCCGCCGTCCCTTCGCCCGCGTCACGATATTGTGCAGTCGACTGAGATCGGGGCCTTCGTTAGCGCCGACTCGATCGAGCGTCATAGCGATCACGCGCGACGGCCATAACGAAGCATCGCTGATCATCGCGTCGGGGCCCATGAATTCGCCGTGACGAAAGTCAAGCGAGAGAACCGTCCGCAATGGCGCCTCGGCGACGATATCCTCCCAGCCGCGCACCGTTTCGATGCTTTCGGTGCCGACGACGACCGTCGCCACAGGTGCCGCCAGAACCGCGCGCGCAGCGCTGCGCGAGCCAGTACCCGCATCGATCCAGATTTCCGCGTGCGGCAAAGCCTGACTGAGAACAGGCACGATGTGCGTATTGCGACCGCGGCCCTCGATGCCGTCGAGATCGGCTAGGTAAAGCTTTCGGAAGGGAAAGAGGTGTGCCAGTCCGCGCGCGACGTCTGCGGGCTCCGATGACGGTGCAAGCGGGCTTTCAATGGGACGATACGCGGACCGCAGACCCTTGACCGCGCGAACGACCTGACCGCGCGCGACATCGATAACCGGAATTACGTCCACCGCTTGCCTCCTCACACGCCAAGTGTATCACGGCTTGTCATAAAGAAGTGAAGGCCCAAATGAGCAAGGTAACTATTGGTCTCGACGTCGGCGGCGCGCACTTGAAAGTCGCGCGCGTGGTAGGCTCGGGGGTTATGGCTGTTCGTCAGATCGCCTGGCCACTCTGGCAGGGCCTCGATGAATTAGATCAATCCATTCGCGAAGCTGCACCACTTACAGATGACGCCGATGCCTTCTCCGTCACGATGACGGGCGAATTGACGGAGATTTTCGAAAGCCGCGAAGCAGGTGTCCTGGCGATTCTCGACCGCCTGCGCGATAGACTCTCAGGCGACCTTCGAATCTACATGGGATTGAAGGGGCTCGCCCCGCCCGACACCGCCGCAAGCGATCCTCTGTCCGTCGCCTCGGCAAATTTTCTTGCGACCGCAGCTCTGGTCGCGCGCTTGCGTCCGCGATCGCTGCTGATCGACATGGGCTCGACGACAACCGACATCATCGCGTGTGATCGTCCTCTCGGTCTCACCGACTCCGAGCGCCTGCAGACAGGCGAACTTGTCTACACGGGCTTTACGCGAACGGCTGTGCCGTCCATCGCGACACGCGCGCCGCTCGCAGGGCAGTGGCAAAGCCTCGCCCGCGACGCGTTTGCGAACATGGCGGACGTCCGGCGCATCCTTGGTACGCTTCCCGATGATGTCGACCAGCATGCGACTGCCGACGGGCGCGGAAAGACGCAAAAGGAAAGCCTGGAACGCTTCGCACGCGGTTTCGGCCGCGACGCCGACTTGCGCCATCTTTCGACGTGGCAGGTCGCAGCCGCCTATATCGAAGAACGGCAACTCAGGTCGATGCACGATGGGGTACTGCAGGTTCTGTCCCGGCCTGGCAGCAATGTCCAAAGTGTTGTCGCTGCGGGTATAGGCGCGCCGGCAGCAACGCAAATCGCAACGCGCCTCGCCATGCCATCCGAGAACTTCGGAGATCTGATCGAATCCGATGACGATCAAAAGCTCTGGGCGACGCGCTGTGCGCCGGCCGTCGCGGTCGCTCTGCTGTCCAACACATAAAAAATCGGCCGCAGCATCATTGCCGCGGCCGACTGAATTCTCAACAAGCCAATTCGGCTCAACCGCGTTCGCGCTTCAGACGAACGAGATCGAAAGTGCCGGACTCGAGGATCAGATCATAAACATGACCGTTCTCGCGACGGGCATCATCGATCTTCCAATAGCCGTCGTTGTCCCAACGGAGCTTGCGCCATTCGACGAAGCCCATGTGATGCAGTCTGTCAGCGACGATAGCCGGATCATCGCGGATCACATCACGGTGTCCAGCGCTCGCGGGCGCAGCCGTGGCAAGCGCAACGGCGGTCGCGGCACACGCGAGGCGTACGATACGGGGAACTTCAATCATCGAATTCTGCCTTCTCTTGGGTATTGATCATTCTGGGGGGTGACCGGAAACAAACACAGAAAATCCGGTTCGGTTCCCTTTACATGCTTTCCATATCAGTGAGCAACAAATGAGGCGGGATCAACAAGTCCAATATGGCCTATTCGGCATCCTTGAGTTGTGATGCAAGATGATGTGTCGAGAACCCGATTGTATTCTGCAATGCCCGGAATTGCTGAAGAGCAGCAGAACGATCAACGGTTGCCGACGTGACTGCCGCGATCAGAATATTCTTTGAAGTATGTTCGGTAGAAACAAATTCAATCAACCGGACCTTGTAGCCCGACGCTTCAAGCAATAGCGCACGCGCAGCATCGGTCACGAGATCGGCTTGGCGTTGTTTCAAAAGCGGATATTTGATCAGCCCCTTCAATCCCTCGCCGGTATCTTTGATTTGCGGCGCAATTTCGTGCTGGCAGCAAGGCGCCGAAAGGATGAGGCGCGCGCCTGAATTGATACCGAACGCCATCGCATCGTCAGTTGCGGTATCGCAGGCATGCAGCGCGATCACGATATCTGCAGGCGCATCTGTCTGCGCCGCAGCCTCTGCGACGAATTTCAATCCATCGAATTTCAGATCGCGCGCAAGGTTATTGCATAGCGTAACGAGATCGCTGCGCAGCTCGATACCCGTCATCCGGCACGGACGCTGCAATGTCGTCGTGACGTAGTCGTAAAACGCAAACGTAAGATAGCCTTTACCCGAACCGATATCGACGACAGTAATTGGCGCCGATTTTTCGAACGCGCATTCGGAAATCAGATCTGCAGCAATTTCGATGAAACGACAAATCTGGCGGTATTTACCCTGCATCGTCGGCTTGATGCGTCCGTCGCGATCGGCAACCTCCAACGCTTTGAGATACGGCCGGTCTGCTGGAACGAGATAAGCCTTCTGCCGGTCATGTGCTTGCGGCGCCGCAGACGGCATCGTCGGCTTGCCGGCGCTGAGGTGCGGCACACCTTTGCGGCTGTAGTCGAGCCGAACGTCCCGCACGTTCGTGAACAGCGTCGCGCTCATATAATCCGTCCCAATCAGATCGGCGATGAACTGAACGCCTTGATCGATGGCGAACGTCTTCGTCTCGTCCTTGCGCGAATAGCTCGTGACGAGCTTCAGATGCGGCTTGTCCTTGATCAGAACGAGCGTCACGACCGCTTTGCGCGTGGAGCCCTCGCCGCGAAATTTTCCGAGCGTCAGCTTGACAAACGAATTATCTCCGGCAGCGGAGGAGAGCGCGGCGATGAATTCGCCCTTCACATCCGTTGCGGAAGTCATGGCGTTTTCTGATCGAAACGTGCTTGCCGCCACGCTGCAACTTTCTCCATCAACCATTCCCAGGCTTCGTCTTCGCGTGGACCCGCTGTTTTCGAAATCGCGATCTCAAGATACTTCAGCTCGCTCTCGACTTTTTCCGGAGGCAACATATGCAGTCGCGTCGTCAGTACGGCCAGTTCCAGAACGGCAGCCTGCGCCCGGTTGAATCCCTCCCACGCCTTGTGCATCTCTTCGTCGACAATCGTGCACAAGAAGCGCGGACGCTGCTCATCCTCAACGACCCTCTCGACCTGCAGCTCCCAATGCGAAACGCAATCCGCAAGCCGCTCACCCTTGATCGTTCGGGCTGGCAAAAGCGGCCAGATTTTGCGTCCTGTAACGGCTCCCGCGAATACGCGCACATCATCCGTGTGGCTTGCAGCCGCGAACGGATTGATACGCAGGTTTTCAAGCGTCTTGGACGGCCGAAAGGGTGCGATGACCCAATGCTCCCCATCATCGATCAAACCAAGCGGCGCGATATGCGCTTCACCGTTGGCGTTGAACGTCGTGACGATCGTTTCGACGATCCGT
>JAFECH010000349.1 GCA_018242255.1 Pseudomonadota bacterium
GATCTCAATTCCTACCCTATTCTTGTGGCAACAACCTTAATTGGGACGCCAGCGGTGAGTTTCCTGGGGGCGATCGGGGCGGCATTGACGATGAAGACACGTCGCGGCGGCCTGCTTCTGGCCGTGATCGTGCTACCTTTTTATGTGCCGACGTTGATTTTCGGCATATCTGCGGTCAGCGCCAGCGCGGGACCCGATGGGCTCGGTGCGTCGTTTCTTATTCTGGCGGCCGTGTCGCTGGTTGCCGTTGTGCTGGGACCGGTCGCTGCTGCTGCTGCGCTCCGGATCCAATTGCAATAATTCTCAAAATGGTAACCCCAGGGTTCATTGCGCCGTATCGCTTAAAGGCTTAAATCCCGCTCATGCAGACGCTTACGCAACGCCTTGCCAATCCGACCCGGTTCATGGAGCTTTCCGCTCGCGTGCTGCCATGGGTGACGGTCATTTCGGCTATCTTATTGGCCTACGGCCTTTATTTGTCATTTTTGGATTCGCCGCCCGACTATCAGCAGGGTCAGACGGTGCGGATCATGTACATCCATGTGCCATGCGCTTGGCTGTCGATGATGATTTACGGGCTCATTGCGCTGTCGAGTTTCGGGCTGCTGGTGTTTCGTCATCCGCTGGCGGATGTATCGGCCAAGGCTGCTGCACCGCTCGGTGCGGCCTTCACGTTCCTCGCGCTGGTAACGGGCTCGCTCTGGGGCAAGCCGATGTGGGGCACGTACTGGGTTTGGGATGCGCGGCTGACGTCCGTGCTGCTGCTGTTCTTCCTCTATCTCGGTTTGATCGCGCTGCGCTCGGCGCTGGAAGACGAAGGTGCTGCCGCCAAGCTGACCGCCGTATTGGCGCTCGTCGGGGTGACGCTGCTGCCGATCATCAAGTTTTCAGTCAACTGGTGGAACACGCTGCATCAGCCGTCGACGGACTTTACATCGACTGTCGATCCCAGCATGCGTCTGCCGCTATTGGTCATGGCGCTCGCCTTCACGCTGATGTTCTTCGCGATGCATCTGAAGGCCATGCGGAACGAGATCCTGCGCCGCCGGGTGAAGGCGCTCAGAACGCAGGCGGTCATGGGCCGGGATCGGCTCGCGCCTCAGGCAGCGGAGTGATCGTCATGGATATGGGACCGCACGCCGCGTTTATTTGGCTGTCGTATGCCGCCGTCACGGTTACGGTGATCGGGCTCATCCTTTGGCTTCTGGCCGATGGATGGAAGCAGCGCGCAGAACTCGCCGCGCTGGAACGCCAGGGCGTCAAACGCCGCTCCTCGCATTGAACTAGAGAGAGATGACGGTGGCCCAAGGTCGATCCAACTATTTGCGCTTGTTGCCGGTCGTGGTTTTCGTCGTCATTGCGGGGTTTTTCGCGCTGGCGCTCAGGTCCGGCGATCCGTCGTTGCTGCCTTCGACGCTGGTCGGCAAACCGGTGCCGCAGACGACGTTTCCAGCGATCGAAGGCCTGGAGGTCGCGGCAGGCAAATCCGAGCCCGGATTTACCTCAGCGGACCTTGCGAAGGGCAAGATCTCGGTCGTCAATTATTGGGCATCCTGGTGTGTGCCGTGCGTCGACGAGCATCCGATGCTGGAGCAGCTCAAGGAAGAGTCCGGCGTCGATATTTATGGCGTCAACTACAAGGATCAGGCGGCGGCGGCGCGGCGGTTCCTCGGGCGTTACGGCAACCCATTCACGGCGGTCGGAACCGACGCCGATGGGCGCGCCGCGATCGACTGGGGCGTCTACGGGACGCCCGAGACGTTCGTCGTCAACGGCAAGGGCCACGTGATCTACAAACACGTCGGGCCGATCACGCCGGAATCTTTAAGGACGAAGTTGCTGCCGATCATCGCCAAGGCAAAAACGGAAGCTGCCGCCGGAGCGGCAGGTCCCTCATCCTAACAGGCCGCGAATGTCCGAGCGCCATCAGAGCGCGAAGAACTGGCCGCGAGAGTGGTTCAGAACGGTCAGCGTTCCCGACTTGATGTCGAAATGCGCGCCATGCAGCGACAGGCGACCCTTGTCTTCCTGTTCTTTCACGAACGGGAAGGTACGCAGATTGGTGATCGACTGCTTGATGGCTTCTTTTTCGAGCGCTTCCTGACGGACGCTCGCTGAGCTGCTTTGATGTGCAGCCAGAACGCTGAGACGTGCGTCGTCGAGCATCGACATCCATTTCGAGATGAAATGCGCGTCCGTCTGAATTGCGGCGTTCTGGTCAAGAGCGGCTTTCACACCGCCGCAGCCCGAATGGCCCATGACGATCATGTTTTTCACGCGCAAGTTCAGCACTGCAAATTCCATCGCGGCACTGACGCCGTGATATTTGCCGCTGACTTCATAGGGCGGAACAAGATTGGCGACGTTACGGACGACGAACAGTTCGCCCGGCATGGCCGAGAAGATCGTCTCGGGATCGACGCGGCTGTCCGAGCACGAGACAATCATCGTCTCGGGACTTTGGCCATGCGTTGCGAGTTCTTCGTAATGGTCGGCGTTTGGAACGAAATGGCGATGGCGGAAGCGACGATAGCGGTCCGCCAAAGTTTCGGGAAAGCTGCTCATTGTTGTTTTTCCTCCGCCGGCGGCGGGGCTCCCTTGCTCGTGACCAAGACGATGTAGCCCACCACTGCTGCCAGCAGCGATCCCGCCATGACGCCGAGACGCACTTCCGCGGTCAGCGTGGGGTCGGGGAACGCCAGCAGGCCAATGAATAAGCTCATCGTGAAACCGATGCCGCCGAGAATCGCGGTCCCGAAGAGCTGCATCCGAGATGCACCGTGAGGCATTTCTCCGAGGCCGCTGGCAATCACAGCGCGCACTGCGCCGTATATGCCGAGTGGCTTGCCGAGGAAAAGGCCCAACGCGATGCCAACGGGGATTTGCGACAGCATGTCATTCATCGACAGGTCGCCAAGCGCTAGGCCGGCGTTGGCGAGGGCGAAGATCGGCATGATGCCAAAGCTGACCCACGGGCTCAACGTGTGCTCCAAGGCCGGGAGCGGACCATCGACGCCTTTCTTCGGGCTCGACAGGGGAATCATCAGCGCTGTGACGACACCCGCAATGGTTGCGTGAACGCCCGACTGCAACACGCAAAGCCAGACAAAGGCTCCGATGAGCAGATACGGCCATACCCGCATGACGTTCAGTAGATTGAGAACAGCCATCAGCGCGAAGCCCGCAGCGGCTAATCCCAAAGCGGCGTACGACAGTTGGTAGGTGTAGAAAAACGCGATGACCAGAATGGCGCCAAGGTCATCGATGATTGCCAGCGCGAGCAAAAATACTTTCAGCGTCGGCGGAACGCGCTTTCCCAGCAGCGCCATGACGCCGACGGCGAACGCGATATCGGTCGCTGCCGGGATGGCCCAGCCCCGCAGGTGCTCGCTGTTATCGAAATTGACTGCGGCGTAGATCAGCGCCGGGACGACCATACCGCCAATCGCGCCGACGATCGGCAGCATCGCGGCGGATGGTTTCGACAACGCGCCGCGAATGGCCTCACGCTTGATTTCAAGACCGACGACCAGAAAAAAAATGACCATCAGGCCATCGTTGATCCAGTGATGGATCTCTTTAGTGAGAGCGAAGGGTGCGACGCCGAGCTGAACTTTGGTCGTTAAAATGTGCTCATAGGCGTTGTGAAGGGGCGAATTGGCAAGGAATAGGGCCAAGACTGCGGCGGCAAGTAAAACAAGGCTGGCAAGAACTTCTCTGCTGATGCCTTCCGCACTTGATTCTGGCTTCATATCTGCGGATGCCCTCCATAAAATGATCCCTAGGCAGATATGCAGGTTCATTTCTGGTGCGGCAACCCCAAGCGAGCGTTGGGCGGATTTCACTCACGCAATGGCTGCAATCGGCACCGTCGTGATGTGTTGCCAATCGACAAAGTACGGGAGCAGGCGGTCGCTGCCGCGGCTGACTTCGAGCGCGCGGTGAACGCCGCCCAGGGCGTAAGCGAGCGCCGTTTGAGGTGCTTCGCCATGCAACAACTTGGCGGTGAGGCAGCCCGCGAAAACGTCGCCGGTACCATGCGGCACGTCGGTCCATTTTTCGACGCGACCGATGAAGGCGCGATTTTCAGCCATCAGAACAGTTGCCAGTGAGGCTGGTCCGTCTGGAATTGATGTCCCGGCGACGATCGGGCGGCGAAGGCTGGTGACCGCAGTGACGGCGTCAGCCGGCGATTGGACGTCGATGCCGGACAGCCAGGACAATTCGAACCGGTTCGGCGTCATGATGTCGGCCATCGGTACGAGCCGATCGCGAATTCCGCGCGCAGCTCCTTCGTCAATGTAGAGACCGCCGGGATCGTCGCCAAAGATCGGATCGCAGATATATGTAGTTTCGGGCTTTGCAGCGCGCAGGCGCGTTACAGCCTCGGCGACGATTTCGACGTGCTGGATCGACGGCAGATAGCCGGAAAATATCGCATCGAACGACGCCAGCCAGCCGTTGTCGGCGAGGGCGCGGACCATGTCTGCGATTAGTCTTGGGTCAAGCGTGATGCCGGCGATGTGAGTGCGGATCGGATGGTTCGAGAGCACCACAGTCGGTAGCCCAACGACGTCGATGCCGGCGTTCAGGAGGGGCGGGCTTGTTGCGGTCAGCCCCACCGGATCGTGCGCAACATAAGACGAGATCATGAGAATGCGCAGCATGGGACTAAAGGACTTCGCCAATGGATCTTTGCCGCGCGAGGGGCAGGCCCACACGCTCAGGATTGCGGTTTATTCGAAAGTTTAGTCGCGGTCGATGTTGCAAACGTGCATGTTGCGATGCAAAATCAACGCATTTTCTACGGGAGTCGATGCGATGGCCATGAGACCCAGACGCAGCGTCCTCTATTTGCCTGGCGACAACGAGCGGGCGCTCGAAAAAGCAAGGTCGCTACCGGCGGATGCGATCATTATCGATCTTGAGGACTCGGTCGCGCCACCCAACAAGGAAAAGGCGCGGGCTCAGGCGACGGCTGCGATCCACGAAGGCGGGTTCGGTTCGCGGGAAGTGATCCTTCGGGTCAATCCGATCGAAACGCCGTGGGGGATGGCCGACCTGCACGGGGCGATCGCAGCCGTGCCGGATGCCATTCTCATTCCGAAGGTCTCGAATTCCGGCGATATCACCGGCACGGCCAAGGTCGTCAAGGCGGCCGATGCCGATCCGCGTATTCGGCTCTGGGCAATGATCGAGACGCCGATGGGGATCATCAATGCCAAGGAAATCGCGGCGTGCGCGCCCGACCAGGACAACAGGCTCGTCTGCTTTGTGCTCGGTACAAACGATCTCCTGAAAGAGAGCCGCGCGCTCGCAAGCCGCAACCGTTTCGCCGTGGTCCCCTGGCTCGCCATGACGCTCGTTGCTGCTCGGGCCTACGGGCTCGACGTCATTGATGGCGTCTACAACGATTTTAAGGACGAATCCGGGTTTCGCGCCGAATGCGAACATGGGCGCACGCTCGGCATGGACGGCAAGACGCTGATCCACCCGTCGCAGGTCGTGCCGTGCAATGAGGTGTTTTCGCCGACGATCGAGGAAATCGCCTGGGCGCAGAAGATCATCAAAGCCTTCGAGGAGCCCGAGAACGCCCGCAAAGGCGTTATCACGGTCGAGGGACGTATGGTCGAACGGTTGCATCTGGTGATGGCGAGACGCGTGGCCGCGATCGCAGATGCCATCAATGCGCGATCGAAAGTCGAGGAGCCGTGGTTTTAGTAAATCTGCTTCCGACGGGCTTCGTGCGGCCCTTGATCGCGTCCCCAACCTTTCAGAAAAGGGTTGCGATCTGTTCCCGACATCCTGAAAAGAACGAAAAACCGAAGCCCGCGCGTATGGGCTTCCCGAACCAAAAAGGCGGGGATTGATGGCCGGAGCCAAGACGAACGCAGGAAACTTCTTCGAAGATTTCACTTACGGCCAAGTCATTCACCACGCGACGCCCCGCACAGTCACCGACGGTGACGTAGCGCTTTACACTTCGCTTTACGGCTCGCGATTTGTGGTCCAGTCGGCCGACACGTTCGCCAAGGCCATCGGATATCCGAAGGCGCCGCTCGACGATATGCTGACGTTTCATGTCGTGTTCGGCAAGACGACGCCGGACATCTCGCTCAATGCCATCGCCAATCTCGGCTATGCCGATTGCCGGTTTCTGAAAGCGGTGTATCCCGGCGATACGCTGTCGGCGACGTCGGAAGTGATCGGGCTCAAGGAAAATTCGAACGGCGAGACGGGCACCGTCTATGTGCGCTCGACGGGGCGCAATCAGGATGGCGAGATCGTTCTGGAATATTGCCGTTGGGTGATGGTGCGGAAGCGTTCCAAGGGCTCGCCCGCGCCGGAAGCGGTGGTGCCGAAGCTTCCCGAACGCGTCGATCCGGAAGCTCTGGCGTCGGCGGTGCCAGCGCTCGACATTAGCAAATATGATTTCGAACTTTCGGGTTCGCCGCATCGCTGGGGCGATTATGAGCCGGGCGAGAAGATCGATCATGTCGATGGCATGACATTGGAAGAGGCCGAGCATCAGATTGCAACGCGGCTTTATCAGAACACGGCGAAGGTCCATTTCAACCAGCACACCGAATCCAAGGGCCGGTTCGGCAAGCGGATCGTCTATGGCGGTGTCGTCATCTCGCTGGTGCGCGCGCTTTCCTACAATGGTCTCGGCAACGCGTTTCACCTGGCGGCCATCAATGGCGGCCGGCATGTAGCGCCGACGTTTGCGGGCGATACGATCTATGCGTGGTCCGAAATTCTGGAGAAAGCCGAGATTCCCGGCCGGAAGGATGTCGGCGCCCTTCGGGTTCGTCTCGTCGGTGTCAAAAACCAGGATTGTGCGTCACTGCCTCTCAAGACTCCGACGGGCGAGTACGCCGAAGGGGTTGTCCTCGATCTCGATACGTGGCTTGTGCTTCCCCGCTGAGGCCTTCAGCGGCAGCGCGGGCTGCGCTGATGTCTGTGGCTAGGCGGTAGCGACTTCGGGTCAGGAAGCGGGGGGAACGCGTCGCATGAAGCTCAGATCGAACGTCGGATTGGTTGGTTGCGTGGCGCTGGGCGTACTCGTTCTGGCAGCCGCCGGACCGGCAGACGCGGCAGGAGAAAAGGCCGTTGCCGACCTAAAGCTCGCGAATGGATCGAGTGCGGGAACGGTGACGCTGACGGACGTGTCGTCCGGCGTGCTTGTCGCCTTCGATCTTAAGGGTTTGCCGCCCGGCGCTCACGCATTTGGCGTGCACGAGACCGGCAAATGCGAGGGCGATTTTTCGTCCGCTGGGCCGACCTACAATCCGCTTGGCGCCCAACACGGCTTCATGAACGAAGAAGGCCCGATGGCGGGCGATCTTCCCAATATCGTCGTCGGCCCGGATGGCACGGCTCGCGCCGAAATCATGACGACGTATCTGCACTTCAATGTCGGCGCGGACGACACGCTTTTCGATGCCGATGGAGCATCGCTTATCGTCTACGAGAAGGCCGACGATTATCGGGCGGATCCTGACAGTAGCGGCGCAAAGCGAATTGCCTGCGGTGTGATCAAACAGCAGTAGCGGGCGGCGGGCAGCGAAAAATCACGTTGATCAATCAACGGGGCCGCCTGTCTCGGATGTGCACGCTGCCGCTCAGCCGGTAAATCTCCAAAAGCTGCGATTCGATTGTGTATGTGCGTCGTAATCGGCGGTCGGACATCCGAAGTGAGACACGGTGACCAATCGAGTTGCAATCATCGGTGCGGGTTTGGCGGGGCTTTCGTGCGCTCAGACGTTGCGGCGCGCAGGTGTCTCCGTCGAGATTTTCGAAGAAGAGCGCTACGTTGGCGGACGCGTCGCAACGACCTGTCTCGGCAGCGACAGGTTCGATCCAGGCACACAATATCTCGCTGCGCAATCGGATGATTTCAGACATTACCTGACGGAGATTGCGGGCCTGGGGCATGCGGACACCTGGACGCCCAGACAGTGGAAGCCGGGGCCCGGAAAAACAGTGCGCGAGCCGTGGATCGTCGGCACGCCGGGCATGTCGTCGATCGTTCGCCCGATGGCTGAGGGTATGCGCGTCTCTCTCGGCCGGCGGGTGCAATCGCTCGAACGGCGCGAGAAGGGCTGGCATCTCTGGTTCGCAGACGAAACGTCGGCGGGACCCTTTGAAGCCGTTGCGATTACCGTTCCTGCACCGGCCGCGCTGCCGCTGACGGAGCGGATCGAGCGTCTCTCGGCGCCGATGCGGGAGATACGCATGCTGCCGTGCTGGGCCTTGATGGTGCGCCTCGAGCAAAAGAAAATTTCTGAGCATGACGTTTTCACGGATGTCTCCGAGGTCGTGCGATGGGTTGCACGCGACAACACCAAGCCGGGGCGCGACCCCAGGGGCGAAGCCATTGTCATTCACGCCTCATCGGCCTGGAGCCTCGCCGCCGAGCAGGCTGATCCGGAAGACGTGGCAGAAGAGCTTTGGGGCGAGGTCGGGGAGTTTTTAAATCTGCCCCCTGTCAGACCGTCGCGGATGACAGCCTTTCTCTGGCGCGACGGCATCGTCGGCAAGGCGCTCGGCGAGACGCATCTTTACTGCCCGGAAACGAAGGTGGGCGTTGCCGGCGATTGGTGCCTCGGCAGCTTCGCCGAGCATGCCTTTACAAGCGGCCAGCATCTCGGGCATGCCATTGCTGGCGCGCTGGCTTGAGGCTTGGCAAAATCTATGTGGCATTTGGCGAATTGCCGCGCCCGCGTTGAGGCGTTAGATATTCGCATCAAATCAAAAAGAAGGACGTCCGATGGCAGTTACCTCCGGCCGCGGCGTGCGGCCCAAGCGGCCGCTTTCACCACATCTTCAAATCTATTCGCCGCTCATCAACATGGTGATGTCGATCGTGCATCGAATGACCGGCGCGGCGCTCTATTTTGGGTCGCTGCTGCTCGCCTGGTGGCTGATCGCGGCGGCAACCGGGCCGGACGCCTACAACTATTTTCTGAGCTGGTGCGATACGTGGCTCGGGAAGCTGGTATTGCTCGGGTACACCTGGGTCCTGATGCATCACATGATGGGCGGTATTCGCCACTTCATCTGGGATAGCGGCCACGGCTACGATCTTGAGATGGTCGATCTGCTATCTTGGGGGTCGCTTGCGGCATCGTTGGCTTTGACGGCGATTGTCTGGATCGCGGTTGCTATGGGGGCTGTCTGATGACCACGATGCGGACACCGCTGAAGAAGGTTCGTTATCTCGGCTCGGCCAAGGAAGGCGCCGACCATTTCTGGAAACAGCGCGTCACAGCCGTTGCGAACCTGTTCCTCGGGATCTTTCTCGTTTGGCTGATCGTATCGCTGCTCGGCGCGGACTACGCGACGGCGAAGCAGAAACTCGCGCATCCGCTGATCGCCATTCCGCTGCTCGGACTTGTGCTTTCGGGTGCCGTGCATATGCGGATCGGTATGCAGGTGATCATCGAAGATTACGTTCACGGGGAAGGGCTTAAGGTTGTCGCCTTGATGCTCAACACCTTCTTCGCCATTGCCATCGCACTCGCGTGCGTGTTCTCGATTTTGAAACTGAGTTTTGGAGCCTGAGCCTGATGTCGCAATTGAATGGCAAGGCCAACGGCGCGGGCGCCGCGCCGTCACAGATCGGCAAGGCATATCCGCTGCACGATCATGTCTATGACGTCGTTGTCGTCGGCGCGGGCGGCGCCGGGTTGCGCGCGACGCTTGGATGCGCGGAAGCAGGCCTTAAAACGGCCTGCGTGACGAAGGTTTTCCCGACGCGATCGCATACGGTCGCGGCACAGGGCGGCGTGGCGGCGGCGCTCGGCAACATGGGGCGCGACGACTGGCGCTGGCACATGTACGACACCGTCAAAGGCTCCGACTGGCTCGGAGACCAGGACGCCATCGAATATCTGTGTCGGAACGCTCCGGCGGCGGTTTATGAACTCGAACACTACGGTGTGCCGTTCTCGCGCACCGAAGACGGCAAGATCTACCAGCGTCCGTTCGGCGGCATGACGACCGACTACGGCGAGGGTCCGCCCGCGCAGCGCACGTGCGCCGCTGCCGACCGCACCGGCCATGCGATGCTGCATACGCTTTACGGGCAGTCTCTGCGCCACGCGGCGGAGTTCTTCATTGAATATTTCGCGCTTGATCTCATCATGGATCAGGATGGAGCCTGCCGCGGCATCATCGCGCTCAATCTCGATGACGGTACGCTACATCGCTTTCGCGCGAAGAAGACTATTCTGGCGACGGGCGGATACGGACGGACATATTTCTCTTGCACGTCGGCGCACACGTGCACGGGCGACGGCAACGCGATGGTACTGCGCGCAGGCTTGCCGCTGCAAGACATGGAATTCGTGCAGTTCCATCCGACCGGCATCTACGGTGCGGGCGTGCTGATCACGGAAGGTGCGCGCGGCGAAGGCGGGTATCTCACGAATTCCAAGGGCGAGCGCTTCATGGAGCGCTATGCGCCCCATGCCAAAGACCTTGCCTCGCGCGATGTCGTCTCGCGTTCGATGACGATTGAAATCCGCGAGGGTCGTGGCGTCGGTCCGGATGCCGACCATATCTATCTGCACCTCGACCATCTCGATCCGAAGATTCTGGCCGAGCGTCTGCCCGGCATCACGGAGAACGCGAAGGTCTTTGCTGGCGTCGATCTGCGCCGTCAGCCGATCCCCGTGTTGCCGACGGTCCACTACAACATGGGCGGCATCCCGACGAACTATCATGGCGAAGTGCTGACCAAGAAGAACGGCGACCCCGATCACGTCGTGCCCGGCCTGATGGCGATTGGCGAAGCGGCGTGCGTGTCGGTTCATGGCGCCAACCGCCTGGGATCGAACTCACTCATCGATCTCGTCGTGTTCGGTCGCGCGGCTGGATTGCGCTGCGCCGAGACGATCGAGCAAGGCGCAATGCAATCGGACCTGCCGAAGGATGCGCACGAGCCGGCGCTTGCACGCCTCGATCATTTCCGCAACGCCAAGGGTTCAACGCCGACGGCTGCGCTGCGCCTGCGCATGCAGAAGATCATGCAGTCGAACTGCGCTGTTTTCCGCGATGGTCCGGTACTGAAAGAGGGTGTCGAGAAGATCGCTCAGGTCTGGCGCGATGCCGCGGATATTTCCGTCACCGACCGGTCGCTGGTCTGGAATTCGGATCTGGTCGAGACGCTGGAATTCGACAATCTCATCGCGCAAGCGGCCGTGACAGTCGTTGGTGCGGAAAACCGCCAGGAAAGCCGCGGCGCGCACGCGCGTGAAGATTTTCCCAAGCGTGATGATGTCAATTGGATGAAGCACACGCTGGCCTGGGCCGATTATGCAACGCAATCGGTCAAGCTCGACGATCGTCCGGTGCACACCAAGACCATGACCAACGAGGTCAAATATATCGAGCCAAAAGCGCGCGTTTATTGAGCCGTGCTGCGAAAGAGCTCGGGGCGAGTAGAAATAGCGCCGTCTTCCGAAGTCGCTTATGGTGCGGCCGCTGTTCAAGAAGGCGCGCCCGATTGTGACGAAGATCAATACCGACGAGAGCGACGATACCGATACCCGCATGCCGCCGGATCCGTTCGCGGCGGTATTGCCGGCGCTGGCAGCTCTCGGCGCAATCGCGTCGATCGCAGCCATCAACTGGTCGGGTCAGGAGAAGGTCGCAACGCGCACTCGGACGAAGCGCAAGACGGGCGCCGCGCTTCGCGATCTTGAGACCTGCTGCCTCGGTCTTGTCGAGATCTTCAAGCGTTTCCAGAAGCATCCGAGGGTTTTTGCAGGCGGCGGCGGGCAGGCGTCGGCGCCGCTCAAATTCGGGGTTCACGGCCAGCGCATCCGCGCCGACGCACAGCGGCTTTATCTGCAACTGATGAATGACATCGCCTCGATGCTGGTGCTCGCCACGCAGAACGCTTTCGACGTCATGACGGCAATCGAAGATGGGGACGTCGACGCTCCGGAGGAGGTCTTCTTCGGCTTTGGCGAGCAGCAGGATCGGCTCAACGACATCATCCAGTCGCGCGTGCCGCTGCGGGTCGCGGTCGAAACCGGGTCCGAGATCGCGGAAAGCCTTGTTGGATTGGTCCGGGAGCTGAAGAAACACCAGAAATCCGCGTGAGGCCAAAGAACCGCATCCGCCGCGGCCTCATGCCGTTGACAGGGGACGACGTTCAAGCTTCTGTCAGCGTCCTAAGGATTTCGTAGGCGGGAACACCGGCACGCTCATGGTTCAGCTCACTCTTCCGAAAAATTCGACAATCTCCGAAGGCAAGACCTGGAATCGTCCGGATCGCGAGGGGGATTGGAAAGAATTCAGGATTTATCGCTGGAATCCGGATGACGAGCGCAATCCGCGCGTCGACACCTATCATATCGATCGGAAGCAGTGCGGACCGATGGTTCTCGACGCTCTGATCAAGATCAAGAACGAGATCGATCCGACGCTGACGTTCCGCCGGTCGTGCCGCGAAGGCATTTGCGGCTCGTGCGCGATGAACATCGACGGCACCAACACGCTTGCGTGCCTGAAGGGCATCGAAGACGTCAAAGGTCCGGTGAAGGTCTATCCGCTGCCGCACATGGAAGTCGTCAAAGATCTTGTGCCGGATCTGACGAATTTCTACGCGCAGCACCGCTCCATCGAGCCATGGCTCAAGACCGATACACCGACGCCGCCGAAGGAATGGAAGCAATCGCGAGACGATCGCGAAAAGCTTGACGGTCTTTACGAGTGCATCCTGTGCGCCTGCTGCTCGTCGTCGTGTCCGAGCTATTGGTGGAACTCGGATCGTTATTTGGGGCCTGCCATTCTGCTGCAGGCTTATCGCTGGGTGATCGACAGCCGCGACGAAGCGACGGGCGAGCGTCTCGACAATCTCGAAGACCCGTTCCGGCTTTATCGCTGCCACACGATCATGAACTGCGCCAAGGCTTGCCCGAAAGGTTTGTCTCCGGCAAAAGCGATCGCCGAACTCAAGAAACTTATGGTCGAGCGCCGCGTGTAGGCGGCCGGCTCGATCGCATCATAATGAAGGAGCGACCGTGCTGGACATTCTCGATCACATCGGCTTCCCCGTTACCAATTACCGCCGGTCGCTGGAGTTCTATACCAAGGCGCTGGCGCCGCTCGGCATCAAGCTGCTCAAGGAAATGAAGTTCTCGGAAGACGACGATGACGGGTATGCCGGGTTCGGCCGCGAGCGGCCGCAATTCTGGATCGGGACGGGCTCGGCGCTGAAGGGCCGCCTGCACGTTGCTTTCACCGCGCAGAGCCGCGAAGAAGTGAAAGCCTTCTACGATGCGGCGCTGGCGGCGGGTGGCAAGGACAACGGGCCGCCGGGACTTCGACCGCACTATCACGCCAACTACTACGGCGGCTTCGTCTTCGATCCTGACGGGCACAATATCGAAGCAGTGACGCATCTGCCGGAGTGATGACGTCAGGTTCGCAAACCTTGAAACAAACGATATATAGAAAAATCGAGCGCGGCATCGCTAACGTAGCCCCGTCCCGCTATATGTCCATCATTTCGACACCGTAGATTTCGGATAAAGATCTGATGCGAGGCCAAAGGTTGTCAATCACCGTGTCGATGACATCAAGCTTCAACTTCTCTTTGGCGCAGATCGATCGCACTGCTAACGTCATGCCCGGTATTCTAGCGAGCAAATCGCGCACGTGGGCGAGCGCGCGATCCTCATCGTAGCTCGCATTCTGGGCAGCCTTCCTCCAGTGTTTTGGTTGGATTCTTTTAAGGAGGCGTTCGCCTCCTATTGTCATCGCAAGTTCGATCGGCGACGGGTTCTTGTGAAAGACGCCCAAACAGGCAACGTCATAGAAAGGAGCCAGTCGATAACGACCACCAGCCGCGTATAGGATTGAGTAGTTTTTGGCATGTGCATCGCCATTGCCGACGACAAAGTTGAGAGCTTGTGCTCTCATGAAGCGATCGCGATCCTCGTCAGGCTTTTCTGAGAAGCGGAGGACTTCCATAATTTCCGGGATGCCGGGGCCGCCGTCTGACTGGTATTTTCTTGAAGGCGGCAGCCCCAACGCCTGACACATATCTTCTTGGTGGATTCGTCTGACCATTCCGTCGCTTGCGACGAAGCGGTCATATCTCTGGGTAACGAAAACCGGAATACCTGCGCAGTTCAATACTTGGCTGTTTGGACTCGGCAGACCGAGTTCTCTGAGCAATAAGAGAGTGAAGTGCTCATTGGCAGCCAGACCGGGTAAAGCAGTAGGTTCTGGCTTTAAGATATGAGTTGTTGGCGTCCTGCCGTTTGGAACTCCCCACTTGTCGCCGGTCTTATAAAGAGCCGTTTTGGTCTGTGCTCCTGGAAGGCTTACGCGACCTTTATCATCGGTTGATCGCGCAGCTCCCGGATCCGCACGAAGAGCTTTTACCCGCTCCCCAAGGTCTTTTTCATTGATCCATTTTACGCCTTCTCGCTTTGACAAGTCGGCGTCCGGTTCAATAAGTTGAATGGCACCAGGACAGTCCTCTCCGACGGCTGCGAGCAAGCCAAATGGGTTATTCGGAGAAACCTTGTAGCGTCTTCCCCATGCATCAAGAGTGATGCCGTTATCCGGCAACAGACCCCACATGAAGTTCGCTGTGGTAGTCGTATCGTGGGTCTTTTTCGTTAGTGGAAGAGAGTGAGATACTGGGATGGCTTTTGGATTTGCCATCCAGTCTCGATCGTAGACTAGTCGCTGTTTACCGGTCTGAGTTCTCTCGATTACACCTACATGCTTATCGTTTAAGAGGACCTCGAGATGCTTTGACGCCGGTGTTGGCGATGGCTGTGAGGTCGATGTCCTCTTCTTCGTCGTTGTTGCTTTCATCTGGTTTTTGCTTCTGAATCTCCAGTTGCATGTCGAATTCGGCTAGAATTTGCAGCACAGTACGGAGATTTATTGCCCCGTCGCCGCTTTCAAACCGAGATAATCGTGCTTGGGTTGTTCCGATCTTGGATGCGAGCTGGGCTTGGCTGATCTGGGCAGCTTCTCTAGCTTCGCGAACAGCTGCGCCAAATTCAGTTGGAGTTCTTATACCCATTTTGTCATACCATTTTTAATGTACGCTCATCTATGCCGTTTTTAGTATAGCCGTCAATATGCTATTTTTGGTATGCCGTTTTTGATATAGTTCGCCTGTCAGCCCCAGACGGGCGAGTTCGTCGGAAGGCGTGTCGCGAACGTTGAGCTGCGCTGCCATCAGCGGGCGCCCTCGTCGCTTTATTTCGGCATCGTTCGTGCCGGGAACCGTCAAGATAGAGAGATGCTGCTTGGGAGCGACGATGTCCGTTCGCTCGGGAGGCGCCGGTGTAGCATCGGTGTCGGTATCCAGGAGTCGTCCCCCGTTCAGCTTCTTTTTCGCGGCGTTTGCGCTGCGGCGCTTTCCTCTTCGCGGCCGACATGCGATAGCGGCGGGCGAATGCAAGATTGATATTCAGTCCCGAGATGAGCCACCCGCTTTCGTCCCTCACATCCGGAGCGATTTCGTCGCCCTTCAGTCAGCTTCGCAAGCTGCTGGCGGGAATTGCGCCGGGGCACAAAATGCCCATCGAGTTGACGATCGGAGAGCCGCGGGAAGCGATGCCGGATTTTATCCAGGCAAAGCTCGACGAAGCGACGGCGCTCTATGGCAAGTATCCGCCGATCCGCGGCGCTGAAGAGGCGCGCAAGGCGATCTCGGAATGGCTGGCAAAGCGCTATGTCGTGCCGGGCGGCGTTGATCCGGACCGGGAAGTGCTGATGCTCAGCGGTTCGCGCGAAGGGCTGTTCTTTTCGTGTCTACCCGCTGTCGGCCGGAAGGATGTTCAGGGTCGGCCCGCAATCTTGATGTGCAATCCGTATTATTCGGCCTATGTGGCCGGTGCGATCGCGGTCGGGGCTGAGCCTGTCTATCTCAACGCGACAAAGGCGACGGGCTTTCTACCGGATCTCGATGAAGTTGCGCGCGACGAGGCGCTGCTTGCACGGACGGTCGCGCTCTTTATCAATTCTCCGTCGAATCCGCAGGGCACCGTTGCGGATCGCAGCTATATCCTGAAGGCGCTGGATCTGGCGCGCGCCTACAACTTCATGCTGTTCCTCGATGAGTGCTATTCCGAAATCTACACCGAGGCGGCGCCGCTCGGGGGCCTTGAGGTGGCCGCTGCGACACCGGAGCGGTTCCGCAATCTCGTCGTCTTCAACTCGCTTTCGAAGCGCTCGAACTTGCCTGGGCTGAGGTCCGGGTTCTGCGCGGGCGATCCAGACTTCATCGAAGCTTACGGCGAAGTGCGCAACATGTGCGCGCCGACCGTGCCGTTGCCTCTGCAACATGCATCGGCTGCGATCTGGCGCGACGAAGTGCACGTCGAGCGTTCGCGTGAGGCGTATCGCGATAAATTTCTTATTGCTGACAATGTGTTAGGTACCCGATACGGCTACCGGCGGCCAGCTGGCGGTTTCTGTCTCTGGCTCGATATGAGTCAATTTGGCGGCGGCGGGCAAGCGGCGGTAACCTTATGGCAACGCGCAGGCGTCAAGGTTATTCCCGGTAGCTTTCTGGCCCAGATGGGACGAGACGGAACCAATCCCGGCGAAGACTACGTTCGCGTCGCGATGGTGCAGGACTCCAAGACGATCCAGGAAGCGCTCGAACGCACGATTTCCGTGCTGCGTTAAAGAGTACGTTCGCCGAGATGTCGCTGGATACGCGAGGAATCGATCCTCAGCGGCTGTTGCCGCAGTCAGTAGAGGACCGGCTGTTGAGCTGGCTAGGCCGTTTCGGCGGCTTATTGCTGCTCGGCCTGACGCTGCTCATCTGGACGAGCCTCGTTTCGTGGTCGGCGCTTGATCCCAGCCTGACGCACACGACGACGGCGCCTGCGCAGAACTATGCGGGCCGCGTCGGCGCGATCGTTTCGGATCTCCTGTTTCAGATGCTTGGCTTCGGCGCAGTTCTGGCGCTGATCGCGCCGGTTGTTTGGGGCATCGAAATGCTCCGCTCCGAGCGCGTGAAAGACGGGCGCGTCAAGCTTGGTTTTTATCCGCTATCCATCTTGGCTCTGACCGGCGCTATCTCGGCGCTTCCAGTTTTCGGCAGTTGGCCTTTGCGGCACGGCTACGGCGGTCTGGTCGGTGATGGCGTTTATCAATTGGCTTTGAAGCTGTTCGCCATGCTCAACGACGAGCGCGCGCCAGTTGCGGCCGGTGTCGTGCTGTTGGCAGCGGCGGCACACACTTGCGGCAAGGCCATCGGTTTCGAAGTCGAGACGGTCGTCAAGTCGTTCCTGCGCTCTCTAGGTTCCGGACTTCGTTATGCGGCGAGCAAGAAGCGGCTCGACGATGTGGCGGCTGTCGGCTCGACGTTGGCGGGTGGCGCGGAGCGCGTGCGCAAAGGCTGGTTCGGGTTCGGCCGCGCGCCTGCGGCAGCACCGGATACGGAGAGCTATCGCTCGCTTGACGCGTTCGCGGGCGAAGCAACGCCGACGCTCGATCTCAATCCGGAACGCCTCGCGAGACAGCGTCCGGCAGATGTTGCGCGGCCGTCGGACTTGCTGACGGAGTTGCACGACCGCGACGATCACCAAGCCGTTCAGGGCTTCGATAATCGCTCGGAGCATGGTTCGGTCGAACACGACAGCTTTGCCGACCGTGGATTTGACTTCGACGACACAACGGAAGATTCGAGCCGGGCGATTGCGCAGCGCTTTGCGCCGGCTTCAGCGACTGCCGCTCTGGCACGTGGGGAATCTGTTGTCGAAGAAGTTTTGGATGATTCAATTCCTCCGCCTCCCCCGTTGCCGAAGGTGTTGGCAAAGGCGCAAGCAAAGGTCCAGGCAGCAAAGCCCGCGGTGACCAATGCGCTGCTTTCGGGAATGGCGCGGACGCGGGCTAATCCGGTGTGGAAGCGACCTTCGCTTAACATGCTGAAGCGGCCGAGTGCGCAGAAGCCGCGTCCTGAGTTGTCGCAGACCGTGATGCGCGGCAACGCGCGGTTACTTGAGGACGTGCTTGCCGATTTCGGCGTCAAAGGCGAAGTCAAAGATATCCGGCCAGGTCCGGTTGTGACGCTATACGAACTGGAGCCTGCGCGCGGCACGAAGTCGTCGCGCGTGATCGGGCTTGCGGAAGACATCGCGCGTTCGATGAGCGTTGCGAGCGTGCGTGCCGCCGTCGTTTCCGGTCGCAACGCCATCGGTCTCGAATTGCCGAATGCGCGGCGCGAAACGGTGCTTTTGCGCGAAATCCTCGAAGCAGACGCGTTCAAGTCGGAAGCGAGCGGGTTGCCGCTCGGTCTCGGCAAGTCGATCGGTGGCGATCCGGTCGTTGCGGATCTCGCGCGCATGCCGCATCTGCTCGTTGCCGGTACGACCGGCTCGGGCAAGTCGGTCGGCATCAATGCGATGGTTCTGTCGCTGCTCTACCGGCATTCTCCTGAAGACTGCCGCATGCTGATGATCGACCCTAAGATGCTGGAGCTGTCGGTCTACAACGACATTCCGCACCTTTTGACGCCCGTGATTACCGATCCGCACAAGGCGGTTTCGGCGCTCAATTGGGCTGTGCGCGAAATGGAAGAGCGTTACAAGCGCATGGCCGCGCTGTCCGTTCGCAACATCGATGTTTTCAACAATCGCGTGCGCAACGCCAAGAAGCGTGGCGAGATGTTGTCGCGCACGGTGCAGACGGGTTTCGACAAGACCGGCGCTGCGCGTTTTGAAACGCAGCAGATGGATCTTGAGCCGTTGCCGCGGATCGTGATCGTCGTCGATGAATTCGCAGATCTGATGATCGTTGCGGGCCGCGAGGTCGAAGCTTCTGTACAGCGTCTTGCGCAGATGGCCCGTGCGGCCGGCATTCATCTCATCATGGCGACGCAGCGCCCATCGGTGGATATCATCACCGGCACGATCAAGGCGAACTTCCCGACGCGCATTTCGTTCAAGGTCACGTCCAAGATCGACAGCCGCACGATCCTGAACGAGCAGGGCGCAGAGCAATTGCTCGGCCAGGGCGACATGCTCTATTCGACGGGCGCGGGGCAGCTCGTGCGCGTACATGGCGCCTTTGTGTCGGATGAAGAAGTCGTGGCGTTCGCCGATGCCCTCCGGCAAGAGGGCGAGCCGAAATATGTCGATGGTATTACAGAGACACCACCGCCGGCGGATGTCGCCACCGGCATTCGCGAGGCGAGCGATGACGATCTTTATGATCGCGCGGTTGCTATTGTGCTTCGGGATGGAAAGGCTTCGACGAGCTATATCCAGCGTCGTCTGTCGATTGGATACAACCGTGCCGCCGATCTCATCGAGCGCATGGAACGCGAGGGGCTGATCTCGGCGGCCAACTCAGTCGGCAAGCGCGAAATTCTGATGTCACGCGGCGGTAGCGCCGACGCTGCCTGATTGCGTGACACGACGGTCGCAGGCTGTCACAAGCAATAGCGAAATTGCGGATAACAACTGAGGATAACTCTGGGGCGTGCTGCTGCGCTTGCTTGCTTCGGATGTTCGAATGGTTCTACCCAAAATCGGAACAGCAACGCCTCTCGCCTAGTTCTGGACGCATTTTTTGTTGAAACGATACTCCGCGTACAGTGGCCCCGACTCGGGGCATCGGGGCTGTGGGGGGCCACGAATGGGACAAATCATGAGGCAATTTTTGCGTGGAGCCGCCGTCGCGACGGCCTTTTCTGTCGCGTTTGCAGGCGCTGCCACGGCCGATCCAGACGGTCCGACTAATACGATCGTCAATCCGCCGCCGGCGACCAAGCCAGCGGTCAATGGTTGGTCCAGTGACGTCGCGCCAGCGCCCTCCGATCAAGAAATTACGCTCGATGCCCGCCAGAAAAAGATTGTCGAGGACGTGAGCGCGTATTTCGAATCCTTGCAGAATTTGAAGGGCTCGTTCGTACAGACGGATGCCGACAATAAGCGGATGAAGGGCAAGTTTTTCGTCAAGCGCCCTGGTCGCTTCCGTTTCGATTATGCGTTGCCGTCTCGGCAGATCATCGTTTCAGACGGACAGAACCTCGCCATTCAAGATCTGGACCTCAATAATGAGGATCGTGTTTCGCTCGATCAGACGCCTTTCAGGCTGCTTTTGCGCAAGGACGTCGATCTCTTGCGGGACGCGAAAATCCTGGACGTCCAGCAGTCTGCCGATCTGATTGTGCTCACGCTGGAAGACAAAGATCCTAATTCTCCCGGCCGCATTAAGCTCTTCTTGGCGACCAAGCCGGCGATGGAATTGAAAGAATGGGTGACCACTGACGCCCAGGGCCAGGACACCCGAATCCAGCTTTCGCAGCTTGTCAAAACCGACGACCTAGATGGAAATTTGTTTAAAATTCAATCGCTTTGGCCGAAAAGCGCAATGCCATAGGAAGAATTCCCCGGCAAATCAGCGTGTTGCGCTTTTGACGCGATGCAATACCCATCCTGTGGATAAGTTTGGGAAACTCTTCACATTTTCGTGAAGTGCCCGCGCGGGTACTATTGAATTTCTCCAGCTTGCGCTTAACTCTCACACATGCAGGTGGCGTCACCCTGTATTCGGTAGTGCCCCCCGTCTAGCCGAAGACGCCGCCTCTGGTACCGGCTTCCCTCCCGGTGCCGAGCGCGACAAGCGCATAGCGCCCAGTTCCTCCCCCCGGAACTGGGCGCCCTCGTTTCTGGCCCCCAAAATTCCGAAGAAGACCACGACACGGTTGGTGTGTGGTTTGGCGCTCCGCTTAACTAGCCAGCTTGTGCCGCGGCAGCCTGATCGGCGCTCTGCGATTGAAGCAGCGGTGGGATCCTAGCGTCATCTGCGACGGTATCAATAGCTTTCAAATCGTTCGCCAACAGTTTTAGTCGTGATGTGATGCATGCGCTGAAATGCTCCGCGAGAGAGGGGTCTTCTTGCATCAGGGCGATGATTTTTTGGCGCGGAAGTCGCAGAGCTTTCACCGGTCCCTGCGCGATGATCGTCGTGACGTGCTCGATCTCGATCAGCATCGCGAGTTCAGCGATTATGGACCCTTCGGGTACAACTTCACCGCGCGATTTTTGCGCCGTATCGCCGGTATCGTCGATGCGGAGGCATGTCCCCGAGATGACAACGATCGCGGCGTCGCTCAATTGGTGTTCGACGACGAGGGCATCGCCAGAGCGATAGATGATGCGCTCGGCGCAGCGAACGATCTCCGTCAATTGCAACGGTGTCAGTCCGCGGAAAAGCGGCTGCGCAAGAAGCGGTTTGACGAGGGCATCGATGGCCATCGTTGCGAACTCCAGTTGATGCGATACGCCGGGAAGCACTCATTCGCTTGCGATCTCACGCAACAGAAGCGAACGCAGAATCAGTATCCGACTCGACGTTTGTCGCGGAACTCATCTGGCCGGCGCGCATGAAAGCTGCTGTGGACGCCGTAGGACAACTGCCGGCGTCAGCCGATTCACGTGAAAACTTGGGGCTTTGCCCCGCGACCGATTGGTTCAAGAACCGATTGCCGCCGCAACTCAGGGTGCGAGTTTGTAGCCGCCGCTCTCGGTTATGAGGAGTTCGGCGTTCGACGGGTCTTTTTCGATTTTCTGGCGAAGACGATAAATGTGCGTTTCGAGCGTGTGGGTGGTGACGCCGGCGTTGTAGCCCCAGACCTCATGCAGCAAGACGTCACGAGAGACGACCTTATCGCCCGAGCGATAAAGGTACTTGAGGATCGACGTCTCTTTCTCGGTGAGGCGGATCTTGCTTCCACCTTCGTCGACCAGCAGCTTCGATGCGGGTTTGAACGTATAGCTGCCGATCGCGAAGACAGCATCTTCGCTTTGCTCGTGCTGGCGCAGTTGCGCGCGGATGCGCGCAAGAAGAACGGCAAACTTGAACGGTTTCAGGACATAGTCGTTTGCCCCGGCGTCAAGGCCGAGGATTTGGTCGGCATCCGACGTGTTGCCGGTCAGCATGACGATCGGGGTCTTGAAGCCCGATTTGCGCAGCAGCTTCACCGCTTCGCGACCGTCCATATCGGGCAAGCCGACATCGAACACCACCAAGTCAAATCGACCGGTTTTTGCGGCCTCCATGCCCTTCGCAGCGGTGCCCGCTTCAGAGACTTCGAATTCATCGTGTAGGACGAGCTGATCTTTCAACGACGTACGCAAATCTTCATCGTCGTCGACGAGGAGGACCTTTCGGGCCGTGCTCATGGACGTGGGCTCCGGTTTCTTGCCTTCTTTTGGCGTGGAACTCTAGCATCGTGCGCGCCGGCAACATAGGGTCTCGAGGCAAACAGGCAAGGGGAATGGCGGTTCCTTGAAGAAGCGGTCGATGAACCGGCCCCGGACGCCCGCGGCGCTGGTCTACGTCAGGGTGTTATCCCAGGCGGCGAAGCGCGGCCATATCGCGTTCGGAGGGATGCGATTCCGTTGCGCACTCGGCCGATCGGGTATCAAGGCCATCAAACGCGAGGGTGATGGTGCAACGCCGCGAGGGCGGTTGCCTATACGCTTCGTTCTTTACCGGCCCGATGCCACGCGGCCAACGTCGGCTTTGCAATTAAGCAGGATCCGGCGCGACGACGGCTGGTGCGATTATCCGCAGGATCGAAACTACAATCGCCCGGTGCGGTTGCCGTATCGTGCAAGCGCGGAGCGCCTGTGGCGCGGGGACGGGCTGTACGATGTCGTCGTCGTTCTCGGCCATAACGATGTGCCGCGCGTGCGCAATCGGGGTAGCGCTATTTTCATGCACGTTGCGCGCGAAAACTTCGAACCGACCGAAGGCTGTATCGCGCTGCGTGCGCGCGATCTGCGGCGGCTGCTTGGGGCGCTGCCGCGACGCAGTGAGATCGTCATCGGATCTTTCGATAAAAAAAGGCCCGACAGCGTGAAGCGTCGGGCCAAGTAGAGCACGTCTAGGTGGAGACGCGTGCTCGGGAGATGAAAGGAGATCCCCTGGCCCGCGATCGCGAGCCAGGGGAAATTCGTCTTAGTAGTGGTAGGCGCTTTCGCCGTGATCGGTGATGTCGAGGCCTTCGCGCTCTTTGTCTTCCGACGGACGGAGACCGATGACGATGTCCACCAGCTTGAAGAGAATTGCAGAGCCGATGCCGCTCCAGAGGATCGTCATGCCGACAGCCTTGGCCTGTGACATCATCTGCGCGGCCATATCGTAGGTGCCGGAAACGAGTTCACCAGGCTTCGACGTGTAGTCGGCGATGCCGGCGCCACCCCAATCCGGGTTGACCAGCAGGCCGGTGCCAAGCGCACCGACGATGCCGCCGACGCAGTGGACACCAAAGACGTCAAGGCTGTCGTCGTAGCCAAGAGCGCTCTTGATCGCCGAGCAGAAGAAGAAGCAGATCGGGCTGACGACGAGGCCAAGCACGATCGAGCCCATGACACCGGCGAAACCGCAAGCCGGGGTAATGGCGACGAGACCGGCAACAACACCCGACGCGAGGCCCAGAGCAGACGGCTTACCTTTGACGATCCATTCAACGATCATCCACGACAAGGCCGCAGCGCAGGTCGCGATGAAGGTGTTGATGAAGGGAACGCCAGCGAACTGGTTGATTTCGAGGTTCGAACCGACGTTGAACCCGAACCAGCCGACCCACAGAAGAGCAGCGCCGATCATGCAGTTGACGAGCGAATGCGGAGGCATTGCCTCTTTGCCGTAACCGATGCGCGGTCCGAGGATGAGCGCACCGACAAGACCAGCGATACCAGCGTTGATGTGAACGACTGTGCCGCCGGCAAAGTCGAGAGCGCCCCACTTGAAGGAGATGCCGGCGTCGGCCATGACAGCGTCATAGGCGGCCTGAGCTTGTGCCTTGGCATCGCCCGTTGCCGCGGCGAGAGCCTTAGCAGCGCTGGCGAAGGCATCCGGACCACCCCAGTACCAAACCATGTGCGCGATCGGGAAGTAGATGAACGTGGCCCAGAGGGTCATGAACACCAACATCGCCGAGAATTTCAGACGCTCGGCAACGGCACCCAAAATAAGAGCGGGCGTGATGCAAGCGAACGTCATCTGGAAGATGATGTAGGTGTATTCAGGAATGTAGACGCCATTCGAGAAGGTCGCGGCGAGCGAGTTCGAGTCGACGCCCTTCAGGAAGACTTTCGAGAAGCCGCCGACGAAGTCGTTCAGCGCGCCGCCGTTGGTGAAGGCCATCGAGTAGCCGTAGAGCACCCAGAGGATGCCGACGAGGCAAAGCGTTGCGAACACCTGCATGAACATGGACAGCATGTTCTTCGTGCGGACGAGACCGCCGTAGAACAGTGCGAGGCCCGGAACGGTCATGAGAAGAACGAGGACCGAGGCAATGTACATAAAGGCGGAGTCGCCCTTATTCGGCACCGGCGCGGGCGGTGTTTGTGCCATGGCCGGTCCGGCCATAAGCGCAATCGCGCCGAGGGCCCCCAAGACCCCTGCGTATCGCGCTATCTTTCTAAACTCCATGTGAGTGCTCCCTGATTGATTTACGAAAAGCTGAAATTTGCGAGCTTAGAGCGCGTCGTCGTCCGATTCGCCGGTACGGATGCGGACCGTGTGCTCGATCGGCGAGACGAAAATTTTGCCGTCGCCGATCTGGCCGGTTTTTGCGGCGCGTTGGATCGCAGCAAGCGCCTTGTCGACTTGGGCGCCGGGAACGACGACTTCGATCTTGATCTTGGGCAAAAAGCTCACGGCATATTCGGCGCCGCGGTAGATTTCCGTGTGGCCCTTCTGACGGCCATAGCCTTTGACTTCCGTGACGGTCATGCCCTGAAGGCCGAGATCGGTCAGCGCGGAGCGGACCTCCTCGAGTTTGAAAGGCTTGATGACCGCGGTGATGAGCTTCATAGGGCCCCCTTTTCTAATTGAACCGGTGCTCGACAAATCAGTCCGCGCCCCCACGCCGGGACCCGAACTTCGCGTGATAGGAGTCAAGACGCGTGCCAATTGGCAAATGCGTTCTCAACACTTTGAATACACAACGGAAAATTTACGTTTGACCGAAATTTATGCGGCCTGAGCCTACAAAATAAGCATGAAAATTGTGCAATTTGAGGTTTTTGCCGATTATTTAGGCACAAATGCGGTTTCTCTGGGGCGCATGAGCCCTTCTTGAACGGTCGATGCGACCAACCGGCCGCCACGATCGAAGACGGCGCCCCGGCAATAGGCGCGGGCGTCCGAGGCGCTGGGGCTGTCCTGGGTGTAGAGCAGCCAGTCGTCGGCGCGGAAGGGCCTGTGGAACCACATCGCGTGGTCGAGGCTCGCCAATTGGATATCGGCGTCGAACAACAGCTTGCCGTGTGCGACGAGGGCCGTGTCGAGCAGCGTAAAGTCCGAAGCGTACGCCAGGATCGCCTGGTGGATGTACGGGTTGTCGCCTAGCGGGCCATTAGCTTTAAGCCAGATTGACTGGCGGGGCGGCCGTGGTTCTCGGCTCATGTAGCGGGATGCATCGACAATGCGGACGTCGATCGGGCGCTCGCGCTGCCAGTAGGCCCGCATGCTCTCGGGAATGTCGGCGGCGGCATCAAAGAGCTGCCGGACGCTCGGCAATGCATCGGGAGGCGGCACGTCCGGCATTTCGGACTGGTGCTCGAAGCCGGGCTCGGGCTTATGGAATGAGGCGCTCATCACGAAGATGGTGCGGCCGTGCTGAATGGCGCGGACGCGTCGGGTCGTGAAGCTGCCGCCGTCGCGAATGCGCTCAACGTCGTAAACGATCTCCCGCTCCGGATCGCCTGCCAGAAGAAAGTAACCGTGAAGCGAATGGATCGGCCGGCTCTCATCGACGGTTAACGCCGCAGCAACCACTGCCTGGCCAAGGACAAGGCCGCCGTAAACGCGCTGCCAGCCTTCGCTGGCGCGGGCTCCACGGAACAGATTGTCCTCGAGTGGTTCAAGGGTCAGGGTTCGGAGGAGCTTTTCGAGGGCCTGATGCGCCTGAGGCGAAGCTGTCATGGTGGACTTTCGGGTCTATAATGGCTCGCGCGCGGCGAAGAGACGATTTTATGCTGCCCTCGCGTGCGGGCAAGCAAACCACAGCACGGCGGCGGATGACGGTCGATAAATGCCAAAATTGAACTTCGATGTCGCGATTGTTGGCGGCAGTTTTGCCGGTCTCGCTGTCGCACGAGGTCTGGCGCAGGCGTTTGGCCCGGACGTTCGGCTGGCGATCATCGACCGGGCCGTTCCGGCGACCGAGCACGCAGACGACAGTCGCGGCTTTGCAATCTGGGCTGGCGCGCAGAAGGTTCTGCAGAGCCTCGGGGTCTGGGACGGTGTTCGCGACTCCGCCGAGACCGTGACGGCGATCGAAATTTCAGATTCCCGGCTCGACGATGCTTTCCGGCCCGCCCTTGTCACGTACGACGCGCGCACCGATGACGGTTCGCCCGCGGCCTATATCGTTCCGGCGTCGGCGCTTGCGACAGCGCTCTACCGATCCGTCTCGGGCGATCCGGCCGTGACGTGGTTCGCGCCAGCTGAGATCGAAAGCGCGCAGTGGGGTGAGGCGGCCAGCGAACTCACTTTGCGCGATGGCACCGTTGTTCGCGCGGCGCTGACGATCGCGGCCGACGGACGGCAGTCGAAGCTTCGCGAGGCGGTCGGCATCAAGACCATCGGCTGGCCTTATGCGCAGACGGGCATCGTTGCACGCGTGATGTTCAGCGAGCCGCACGGCGGCGTTGCGATCCAGCATTTTCTGCCCGGCGGTCCGTTTGCAATTTTACCGCTTCCCGGCAATCGCGCCTGTGTCACATGGAGTGCCGACCAAGACGAAGCGGCACGTATGATAGCGCTCGACGACGACAGCTTTCTGGCGGAGCTCGATCGCCGGATCGGCGGACGGTTCGGCACGATTTCGCTGGATGGACCGCGGCAGTCGTGGCCGCTCGATTTGCGTTTGCCGCGCCGGTTGATCGCGCCGCGCTTCGCCTTGGTCGGCGATGCTGCGCACGGGGTGCATCCGGTTGCTGGACAAGGCGTAAATCTCGCGCTTCGCGATGCGGCGGCGATGATCGAAATTCTGGTCGATGCCGGACGCATCGGGCTCGACTTCGGTAACGGCACGCATCTGGAGCGCTATCAGCGCTGGCGCCGATTCGACTCGGCGATGTCGGCGACACTCTATGATGGGATCAATCGCGCGTTTGCGCTCGACAGTATGGTATTGCGCGCCGGTCGTGGCGCTGCGCTCGGTGTGCTTGACCGTATTCCCAGCTTGAAAGAGCTGATCATTGCCGAGGCCGCGGGTGTCACCGGCGATCTGCCGAAACTTGCGCGCGGCGTTGCCGTCTAGGCGTCCGCCTCGTCGTCTGCGGACGAGTCTTCTTCTTCCGTGTCGTCATCGACCGTGACGGCGGGGCGATTGATGACGACCATGCCGGCGTCGAGATCGACCCGCGGCACCCAGCGGTCTTCGAACGGGATGAATTCCGTCTCGCCTTCGACCGGCTTCAATTCTAGGAGATCGCCGGCGCCGAAATTCTGCACGGAGACGATTTTACCGAGCGTGCTGCCGTCGGCTGCTACTGCGCGCAGGCCGATAAGGTCAGCATGATAGAATTCGGTCGCGCCGGTCGCCGGGAGCTTGCTGCGTTCGATATAAAGCTTGGTGCCGCGCAGCGGTTCGGCGCCGTTGCGATCCTCAACGCCCGCAACACGCGCGACGATGCCCTTGCTCGTGACACGGACGACACGCAGCGAATAGCTTTTCTTGCCACTTGCATCCGTCAACGGGCCGTAGGCGGCGATTGCGTCCGGGGTTTCGGTATAGCTGCGGACCAGCACGTCGCCGCGGATGCCGTGGGCGCCTGTAATTTCGCCCACGAGGATGCGGCGAGCAGGCGATGATTTTTCTGATGCTGTCTCTGATGCTGTCATGGGGCTCTTGATGGCGCGCATCGATCACGGGGGCAAGGGGCCGAGATAGGTAATCTCGATGTCGATCGTTTTGCCGCCGACACTGACGGTGGCGTTTTGGCTGCGGGCGAACGGGTCGACATTGCCGGTTATCGGAACGCGAATGCTTGGATTTCTGGTTCGGACGCGCCGGAGGGGAACTTCATAGGTGCCGTGAATGGCGGAGAGGCGCATGTGATGTGTGCGCTGAGGCAGAAGCCGTCCCATGCAGACCCGGCCTTCCGAATCGGCTCCGAACAAGCGGCCGCCTCGGCATACCAAAATGAATCGGCTGAAGGGAGTTGCAGGTTGCGTCGGTCTTGACCGGATCACTTCAAAGAGACCACTGACGCGCGTTATCTGGTTCAATTTCGGACCCTTCCGATGACTTGACTATCGAAAGTTGGAGGTGGTCCAAAAGTTGGGCCAGTCAGATCTGCAACGAAAAGGCCTCCCGAAGCATGTCCGAGAGGCCTGTTTGTTTTGTAGGCGCGCCTCTTAAGCCTGCTCGCCCTGAGCCGCAGCCTCGGCTGCCTGAGCCGCTTTTTCGGCAGCAGCGGCGGCGCGCTCCTGCGCCTTCTTCTTCGGCTTCGACTTCTCAGGATTGTTGCGCGCATCGCGCTTGGCGAGGCCCTGGGCGTCGAGGAGACGGAGCACGCGGTCGGTCGGTTGGGCGCCGACGCCGAGCCAGTGCTTGACGCGCTCTTCGACCAGCTTCACGCGATTGGGATCGTCCTTCTTGAGCATCGGATCAAACGTGCCGATCTGCTCGATGTAGCGGCCATCGCGCGGGCTCGTACCGTGGGCGACGACGACGTAGTAGTAAGGACGCTTCTTCGCGCCACCGCGCGACAAACGAATTTTCACCGACATTTTCTTCTTCTCCTGATCAAATCGAAATGTGTTGTTGGAAGGGGGGTTATCTTTTCTTTCCGGGGATCCCGGGGAATTTCGGCATTCCGGCGCCGAGACCCGGAAGACCTTTGGGAAGTCCGCCACCCAGGCCCGGAAGGCCTCGGCCAAATCCCGGCGGCAGACCAGGTGATCCGCCAGCGGGAGCGGAACCGCCCTTGGCGAGCTGCTCTTTTAGATCGTCCGGGAGCTGCTCGAGTGCCTTCGGGTCGAGTTTTGCAAGCTCGGCCTGCATCGACTGCAATTCGGCTTCGGAAGGTCCGGCGCCGGTGCGGCCGAGGAATTTGTTCATCAGGCCGCCGTTGCGACCCATGGTCTTCATCATGTCCGCCATCTGACGGTGCATCTTGATGAGCTTGTTGATGTCTTCGGGCTTTGTGCCGGAACCGGCCGCGATGCGGCGCTTGCGCTTGGCGTCGAGAATCTTCGGGTTGCGCCGCTCCTTCGGCGTCATCGACGAGATGATGGCGCGCTGATGGACGAGGCTTTTGTCGAGGCCGGCTTCGTTGATCTGGCCTTTGATCTTGGCGACGCCAGGAAGCATGCCGAGCACGCCGCCCATGCCGCCGAGCTTTTGCATCTGGGCGAGCTGATCGGACAAGTCTTCGAGGTCGAACGACCCCTTCTTCATCTTCTCGGCGATCTTCGTCGCCTTCTCGACGTCGATCGTCTGCGCGGCCTTCTCGACGAGCGAGACAACGTCCCCCATGCCGAGGATGCGCGAGGCGATGCGGCCGGGATGGAAGTCTTCGAGCGCGTCCCACTTTTCGCCGACGCCGATGAGCTTGATCGGTTTGCCGGTTACAGCACGCATCGAGAGCGCAGCGCCGCCGCGGCCATCGCCATCGGCGCGGGTCAGCACGATGCCGGTGACGCCAATGTGGCCGTCGAAAGCTTTCGCGGTATTGACGGCGTCCTGGCCCGTCAGTGCGTCGGCGACGAGCAGAACTTCGTGCGGATGGATCGCGGCTTTGACGTCGCGGGCTTCATCCATCAGCTCTTCGTCGACGGTCACTCGACCTGCGGTGTCGTAGATGATGACGTCATAGCCGCCGAGCTTGGCCGCATCTTCAGCGCGGCGCGCGATCTGCAGCGGCGTCTGGCCGGCGATGATCGGCAGCGTTGCGACACCCGTCTGCTCGCCGAGGACGCGAAGCTGTTCCTGGGCTGCTGGACGGCGCGTGTCGAGTGACGCCATCAGCACTTTCTTCTTGTCGCGGTTCGTCAGGCGATAGGCGATCTTGGCGGTCGTCGTCGTCTTGCCCGAGCCCTGCAGGCCGACCATCAAGATGCCGATGGGCGGCGCCGCGTGCAGGTCGATCGGCTCGGCATTCGAGCCAAGCGTGGCGACCAGCTCGTCGTTGACGATCTTGACGACCATCTGGCCAGGCGTGACGGAGCGCAGCACTTCGGCGCCGACGGCCTTGGCTTTGACCTTCTCGGTGAAGTCCTTGACGACATCGAGCGCGACGTCGGCTTCAAGCAGCGCCCGGCGGACCTCGCGCATAGCCTCCACGACGTCGCTCTCAGTCAGAGCGCCGCGTCGGGTGAGCTTATCGAGGACGCCTGAGAGGCGTTCTGTGAGCGATTGAAACATATATTGCGCTCGCGGCTAGGTCGCTTCTCCCGCTTCCGCGGGGGCGGCACAACGTGCCGGCGGCCCTTGGCCGCTCGTCTCGCTGTGCTCGTCGAAGTGATGTCGCCGCTCGTCTCCTGCAAGTCGTCCAAACACAAACGCACCCGGGGGCGCAACGCGCTGCCGGATGTTAACCCCCCTGCCTCCCGGACGTTTTCCTGGGAAAATGCCATGTGCAGGGCGGCGGCTCTGAAGTCAGGGCCGTCGGAATGGGGTGGATATGCTGGAAACGGGCGCTGAAGTCAACGTGGCGCTCATCCCCAAGCAATTTCCGTCTCGTGGGATCCATCCCTCAATTTCGCGGCCCGACTCATGTTGGATCTGGGCGAAGCTGCTCCCGATTAATGTGAAATGGTAGCGTTATGAGAACATTATGCGAATCAAACGTGTACATGTTCGGAACTTACGTCTACGATAGGCACTTTGTTGGAGCCATTTTCGAGAAGGATGCTCGCGTTGACCGACACCATCATTGCTTGTCCGAAGTGCAAGCACGAATTCCCCCTGACGGAATCACTGGCGGCGCCACTGATAGCCCAGACCAAGCGGCAGTACGAGGCTGAGGCAGCTCAGAAGAATCGAGAAATTGCGGCGAAGGAAGCTGCGCTGCGGGATCAGGCGGGTGCCCTGGAGAAGGCGAAGTCGGCCCTCGAAGCGACGGTGGCGGAGAAATTGACCGCAGAGCGCCAGCGCATCGTTGCCGAAGAGGCTGCGAAGGCGAAGCAGCGCGCGGCAGCCGATCTTGAGGAAAAGGCGAATGCATTGGCCGAACTTCAGAACGTGCTGAAAGAGCGCGATCAGAAGCTTGCTGAAGCGCAAAAGGCGCAGGCGGAGTTCCAGAAGAAGGCGCGCGAGTTGGACGACGCCAAGCGTGAGATGGACCTGACCATCCAAACGCGGATCAACGCCGGTCTCGATGTCGAGCGGGCCAAAGCCAAACAGGAAGCGGAGGAGACGGTCGGCCTTCGTGTCAAGGAGCGCGAAGAGCAAATCGCCTCGATGGCGAAGCAGATCGAAGATTTGAAGCGCAAGGCGGAGCAGGGCTCGCAGCAGCTTCAGGGTGAGGTTCTCGAGCTCGAACTTGAGAACGTCCTCAAGGCGAAATTTCCGTTCGATAGTTTCGAGCCGGTGGCGAAGGGTGAGTTCGGGGCAGACCTTATTCAGCGCGTCGTCAGTGCGTCTGGTGCGCTTTGCGGGTCAATCATCTGGGAAATGAAGCGGACAAAGAACTGGGGCGGCGACTGGATCCCAAAGCTGCGTGAAGATCAGCGCCGCGCCAAGTCCGATCTTGCGATCATCGTTTCGAGCGCGCTGCCCAAAGGCGTACAGACGTTCGATAACGTCGACGGGATCTGGGTTACAGACTTCCGCTGCGCAGTACCGGTCGCGATCGCGCTTCGCCAGCTTCTTCTCGATGTCGCCACCGCGCGGATCGTCGGCGAAGGGCAGGAAAGCAAGATGGAACTTGTTTACGACTACCTGACGGGTCCGCGCTTTCGCCAGCGCGTCGAAGCGATCCTCGAAAAGTTCACGGAAATGCAGTCCGACCTCGACAAAGAGCGCAAGGCCATGACGCGGTTGTGGGCCAAGCGCCAAACTCAGATCGACGGCGTTCTTGCGGCGACGGCGGGGATGTACGGCGATCTGCAGGGCATTGCGGGCAAGGCGCTGAAAGAGATCGAGGGCTTCGATCTGCCGGGGATCGAAGATCAGCGGGGCGGTGCACGAGACGATGGCGATGAGCCGATTGCGGCGGAGTAAGATGGACCGGGAAATCTAACCCCCCCAATGCTGCGGCATGAGCGTTCGGTGGAATGACAAGAGGATAGCGAGAATCCGTGCCCATACCGATAGAATTGCAGCATGCGTCCGAGGACTTCGAACGCTACCTCGTTGCGGCGCGTGACGCTTCGGGCCTTGCGACTCGCAACCAGACCTACACGATGACGGAGGGCGTGTTCCGTGTCTTCCGCCAACGGCTGACAGTCAAAGATGCGCTGCGCTTCGCAGATGTTCTCCCTCCGGTCTTGAGAGCCATGTTCGTCTTCGACTGGGACACGGAGCAACCGAAATTGACGTTCGCGGATCGCGGCGCGATGACCCGCGAGGCTCAGGCGCTGCGGAAAGACCACAACTTCGCGCCCGACAGCTGCATCGGCGATGTGGCCCGTGCGTTACGCAAGAACGTTGATGAGAAAGCGTTTGACGCCGTTCTCGCGTTCTTGCCGGAGGGCGCTGCCGACTTCTGGAAAGTGTAACCTTGTGGGGCGCGGTTTGCGCTAGAACCGATAGCCGTAGCGCACGCCGATGCGGTCCATGCCTTCGTTGTATTTCTGCGTGTAGGCGTTCGACATGTGCTCGAAATAGACTGAGATGTCATTGTGCTCGTCGAGGTGGTAGCCAACTTCCATCGGGATGTGGAACAGCACACGGGAGCCCAGCCATTTGCGATCCGGATCGGAGCCTGCGCCGCCGATTTCGCCATCGTGAAATGCGGCGCCCAATCCCAGGCCGAAGAACAGTCCCGATGGGCAGTCGCCCTGCCAGCGGGCGTCGATATAACCATCGCTGGTCTGGCCGCGGGTGTTGATCGAGCCGCCGATCACGGGGCGAATGGCACCCCAGGGAAGCGCCCAGGCGACGTTGAATTGAGCTTCGATGTTGATGTCGACGGCGTTCTTTTCGACCTGGAAGCCGCTCCAGAGGTCCGGCACGTCGTGTGCGAGGGCGCCGATCTTCAGGGCATAGAGCATATCTTCGGCACACGCGCCGGTGCTGGCGGCGACAAGGCCGAGCACGGCCGCGATGCCGGACGCCGCGACTGAGCGCACCAAACTCGTCATTCGGAAAACTGCCCCCGGCCGTCCCGCCCCAAGACTGCTACGTGTGCGCCGATTTTCCGCCTACTGCAAGGTAACGCCAAGGAAATCGCCGCCGGGCTGGCGTGACCGACACATCGGCTGATCGGCCTAATTTGCCGGTCGGCGGGCTTGCTTCAACGCCTTGGTCCAGCCTCTGGCCAATCGGAAGACGCGGCGCTGATAAGCCCGTTCATCCGGCGCCAGGCAGATGCAGCCGTAACAATAGCAGGGCCGGGCGCGAGCAAAAGCGACGCGGAAGAGCAGAGAATTGTAGGCGGTATGCGACATCGAGGTCTCTGAGAGGATAAATCGCCGCCTGTCGGGTTCGTTCAGGCGTTTTCGGCGTCAATAACGGTCGATCAAGAAATATTGTTCCGTTCTGAGGATAATGAGCGAAATTCCAACGCCTGTCCGTGAGGCTGCGACCTCGCCCGGTCGCCTTCGGAATTGTCATTTTTCGCGCTTCTCGCCATATAGGCGCGATGAACACCGCAACGTCTCTCCCCTTCCTCAAGATGAACGGCCTCGGCAACGAGATCGTCGTCGTCGATTTGCGCAATAGCGCCAAGACGTTCACTCCTGAGGAAGTGGCGGCAGTCGCGGCCGACCGGAAATCCCGGTTCGATCAGATGATGGTTTTGCACGCGCCGCGGACGACCGGCACGGAATCTTTCGTGCGGATCTACAACGCGGACGGATCGGAGGCAGGGGCCTGCGGCAACGGCATGCGCTGTGTCGGCTGGTTCCTGTCTGAAGGCGGAGCACGCGAGCGCTTCCTGGTCGAGACGCGCGCCGGGGTGCTTGGCACCGTCGTCAGAAATCAGGCGTCGATCACAGTCGATATGGGGGAACCCAAGTTCGGCTGGCAGGACATTCCGCTGGCGGAAGAGTTTCGCGATACGCGCGCCATCGAACTTCAGGTCGGACCGATCGATGAGCCGGTCTTGCATTCGCCGTCGGTCGTCAATGTCGGCAATCCGCACGCGATCTTCTGGGTCGACGATGTCGAGGCCTACGATCTCGGCCGGTTCGGTCCGCTGCTCGAAAATCATCCGATCTTTCCGGAGCGCGCGAACATTTCGCTGGCGCAGGTGACGTCTGATGCCTCGCTTCTTCTGCGGACATGGGAACGCGGCGCCGGACTGACGCTCGCATGCGGTTCGGCAGCATGTGCGTCAGCGGTCAGCGCCGCGCGGAAAAAGCTCACGGGGCGCAAGGTTGCGGTCACGCTTCCCGGCGGCACACTCGAAATCGAATGGGCCGAGAATAACCATATCTTCATGACGGGCCCCGTCGAATTCGAGTACGAGGGCGTCATCGACTTTTCCAACCTGACCAAAGTGTCGGTCTGATCGCGCTGGCCGGAGTCTGCTCTACGAGCGATTTTGAGAAAGAAGTCACTACGCTCATGTCCGAACCTCAGGTGATCACGCTCGGCTGCCGGCTCAATACGTATGAGTCCGAAGTGATGCGCCGTCACGCGCGCGAGGCGGGCCTCGATGACGCGATCATCGTCAATACGTGTGCGGTGACGGGTGAAGCTGTGCGTCAGGCAGCGCAAACGGTTCGCAGGCTTCGGCGCGAACGGCCCAATGCGCGGATAATCGTGACGGGATGCGCGGCGCAAATCGAACCGGAACGTTTTGCCGAGATGCCTGAAGTCGATCACGTCGTCGGCAACGCGGAAAAGATGCAGGCCGAGACGTTCGCGGGGCTGTCGATTGCGGACGGCGAGCGCGTCCAGGTCAACGACATCATGAGCGTGCGAGATACGGCGCTGCACATGATCGACGGTTTCGGTTCGCGTACGCGCGCCTATGTGCAGATCCAGAACGGCTGCGATCATCGCTGCACGTTTTGCATCATTCCTTTCGGCCGTGGTCCGTCGCGCTCGGTTGCGGCGGGCGAAGTCGTGACGCAGGTGCGCACGCTTGTCGAAAAGGGGTATGCCGAGATCGTGCTGACGGGCGTCGACATCACGTCGTACGGCCGCGATCTGCCCGGTCAGGCAACGCTCGGCAAGCTCGTTCGGCAAGTGCTGAAGCATGTGCCGGAATTGAAGCGCTTGCGGCTATCGTCCATCGACCAGGTCGAAGCCGACGACGATCTGATGATCGCGCTGCGCGACGAGGAACGTCTGATGCCGCATCTGCATTTATCTTTGCAGGCCGGCGACGATCTGACGTTGAAGCGCATGAAGCGGCGGCATCTGCGTTCGGATGCCATTGCCTTTTGCGATAAGGCGCGCACGCTTCGCCCCGATATCGTGTTTGGCGCGGATCTGATTGCAGGCTTTCCGACGGAAACCGATCAGATGTTTGAAAATTCCTGTCGTATCGTAGACGAGTGCGGATTGACTTATTTGCACGTCTTTCCGTTCTCTCCGCGGCGGGGCACGCCCGCTGCTCGTATGCCGCAAGTCAACGGCACCATCATCAAGGAGCGCGCGGCAAGGCTGCGTGAAAAAGGAACAAACGTGCTCGCTTCGTATCTTCAAACTCAACGCGGTCGCATCCTCGATGTGCTCGTCGAAAGCGACGGCAAGGGACGCACGCCGCAATTTGCCGAAGTGCTGCTTCGCGGTGAAAACGCGTTCGGGGCCGGGTCGGTCGTGCGGACGGAAATCAGCGGCGCCGATGCGGCGCATCTGATCGGCGAGGCCTGCGCGTGAGCGAGCCAAAGGAAAAAGGCAAAGGTCTGTTCGGGCGATTGTTCAAGGGCGGCGGTGCTTCTTCGCCTGCCGCGCCGGAAAAAGAACAGACGGAGGAAGCGAGCACTGCGGTCTCGCCGCCTGTCGCGGAAGTGCCCGTTGCGGCCGCTGCGCCCAAGGTGGAACCCGTCAAGCAGAGTTGGTTTCAGCGGCTCAAATCAGGCCTCGGCAAGACGTCGTCGAAGCTGACAACCGGCATCACCGATCTCTTCTCGAAGCGCAAGCTCGATGCCGAGACGCTGGACGATCTTGAAGATCTTTTGATCCAGTCCGATCTTGGTTTGGAGACGACGAGCCGCATCACGGCAGCTATCGGGAAGGGCCGGTTTGAAAAAGGCATTTCGGCCGAAGAGGTTCGCAGCATTCTCTCAGATGAGGTCGAGCGGGTTCTGGCGCCCGTCGCGAAGCCACTTGTCATCGATCCGTCGCGAAAGCCGCATGTGATCATGATGGTGGGCGTCAACGGCACCGGCAAAACGACGACCATCGGCAAGCTCGCGACCAAATTCAAATCCGAAGGAAAATCCGTTCTGCTCGCGGCGGGCGATACGTTTCGCGCCGCGGCTATCGATCAGTTGAAGGTTTGGGGAGAACGTACGGGGTGTCCCGTTGTCGCGCGGGACGTCGGCGGGGATTCCTCGGGTCTGGCGTTCGACGCCTTAAAACAGGCGCAAGCATCAGGTGCGGATGTGCTTTTGCTCGATACCGCGGGCCGCCTGCAAAACAAGCAGGTGTTGATGGAAGAACTCGAAAAAGTTACACGCGTTCTCAAAAAGCTCGATCCAAGTGCGCCGCATGACGTTGTGCTCGTGCTCGATGCAACGACCGGTCAGAATGCCCTGCAACAAGTCGAGGTCTTTCGAGATCGCGCCGGAGTGACAGGATTGGTCATGACGAAACTCGATGGCACCGCGCGCGGCGGCATTCTCGTGGCGATCGCGGCGAAGTTCGGCTTGCCTGTTCACGCCATCGGCGTTGGCGAAAGTGCCGACGACCTACAGCCGTTTTCAGCGCAAGACTTCGCTGACGCCATTGCCGGAACTTGAAGCCTCGGGGGGAAACGGATCACGAGATGACGCAAGACGTAAACATTCGCAATGCTGCAGCCCCGCCGGCCCGTAAAAGCTGGTTTCCGTTTAATGCCGAGCAGACCATCAATATCATGAGCGAGTTCGGCCCGCTCGTGACGATGTTCATCGTCAACGCGGCGCTCGGCATTGAGGCAGGGACATGGGCCCTGATCATCACGACGCTGATGGCAATCGGCGTCATGTTCTACATGTTCCACCGGCCGCCGATCTTTCCGCTGATCGCGTCGAGCGTAACGGTCGCCTTCGGAATGCTGACGCTGGTGACCGGCGATCCGATGTGGGTCCAGATCAAAGTTACGATCTTTAATGCGTTGTTCGCCGTGTTCCTGATCGGTGGTTTGTACGTTAAGCACAATTTCTTCCAATACGTCTTTGAAAAGACGTTCCGCTACACGGACGAAGGTTGGAACAAGTTCACCTGGAGCTTCGCTCTTTTCTTTTTTGCGACGGCCATTGCCAACGAATTCGTTCGCCGGGTCTATGTGGAAGATCACATCTACAAGATCCTCGGCCACGAGATGAGCGGCGTGAACGTCTGGATTTTGTTCAAGGTAGCGATTGTATTGCCGGTCTCGGGCCTGTACGCCTGGGTGTTGACGCGGCTGATGCAGAAATACCGTTTGCCCGATCCTGCGCACGAGTGAGGCTGAGACGATGTCGGAACCGAACAAAGTGTCAGACGTGAGCGAAGGGCCGCAGTTCGACCGCAAGCAACTCATCAAGTTCGTTGTCGAGCTTGGTCCGCTGCTCGTGTTTTTCTTCGTCAACAGCCACTACGGCATTTTCGAAGGCACGGCGGCCTTTATGGTGGCGACCGTCATTGCGCTCGTCGCGTCGCGGGTGTTTCTCGGCCGTATCGCTACGATGCCGCTCGTTACCGGCGTCTTCGTACTCGTCTTCGGCGGGCTAACGCTTTACCTGCAAGACGATCATTTCATCAAAATGAAGCCGACGATCGTCAACGGCCTGTTTGCCGCCATCCTGGCGGGTGGTCTGCTGTTCGACCGTCTGTTTCTGAAGATCGTGTTCGGCGACGTCATGCGCCTCACGCGCGAAGGCTGGCGCATTCTAACGATCCGGTGGGCGCTTTTCTTCGTAGTACTGGCGGTTTTGAATGAAGTGATGTGGCGGCTTTTTTCAACGGACACCTGGGTGACGTTCAAGGTGTTCGGCATCATGCCGCTGACGTTCGTGTTTGCGATGGCGCAGATCGGTGTCCTAAAAAAATACGAAGATACGACTCCGAGTAACGGTACTATTTCATCCGACGACATCTAAATGCGCGCCAACGGCGCGCGCTGTTTCGTCGTCGGAGATTTCTTTCGAATTAATCGAGGGGTCGTTGCATTTTTGCTAGACGGATTGCCCCGCCTGGTGTTTTTTGGTCTGGAATTACAAACTAAGTTCAGTTGTTTTGCTTGCCGGTCGGGGGCCATGGCGTGGCCCGGTCGAGTGAAACGTGTGGGGCATGGAATGGGAAGAGACACTGCAAGCAGTCGCCTCGAGCGATCGCCTTTGCATCTGCTACACCGCGCCGGACAGTGCGCGTCCGAAATCTTTCAAGCCGAATTGGGCAACGACGAGCTCACCCCTCGGCAGTATGCGATTCTGCTCACCGTTGCGCAGAATGAGGGCTTGAGCCAGACGCATCTCGTGGAGCTGACGGGCATTGACCGTTCGACGCTCGCGGATGTCGTTCGGCGTATGCTCAAGAAGGGCCTGCTGCAGCGGCGCCGGACACGGGATGACGCGAGGGCCTACGCCGTCAAATTGACGGAAGAGGGCGCGCGGGTCTTGAAGACCCACGACCCCATGGCCCGCCGGGTCGACGAGCGCATTCTGTCGAGCCTTCCCGCGCAGCAGCGAGATCGCTTTCTGCAGGATCTCAACGCGATCGTCGAGACGCTGAACAAGCTCAAAGAAAAGGAAAACGCCGGCAAGTGAAATGCCGGCGTTCCTGTTCTCAGCAGTTTGAAAGGGCCGCTGTGCTTCAGGCTGCCTTTTGCGGCAGCAGTCGCTGATTGACGATTGCTTCAGCGATCTGCACGGCATTGAGCGCGGCGCCCTTCAGCAGGTTGTCCGAGACGATCCACATCGACAGGCCGTTCTCGACGGTCGCGTCCTCGCGAATGCGCGACACGAATGTTGCGTATTCGCCTGCTGCCTCGACAGGCGTGATGTAGCCGCCGGGCTCGCGCTTATCGATCACCATGATGCCGGGAGACGCGCGCAGAATATCACGCGCTTCTTCCGGGCTGATCGGCTTTTCGAATTCGATGTTGACGGCTTCCGAGTGGCCGACGAACACGGGCACGCGAACGCACGTCGCCGTCAGCTTGATCTTGGGATCCAAGATCTTCTTGGTCTCGGCGAGCATCTTCCATTCCTCTTTCGTGTAGCCGTCTTCCATGAAGACGTCGATGTGAGGAATGCAGTTGAACGCGATCTGCTTCGGGAACTTTTTCGGATCGACTTCCTGACCCGGAACGTACTTGCCCTTGGTCTGTTGCCACAGCTCGTCCATGGCGTCCTTACCGGCGCCGGAGACCGACTGATAGGTCGAGACGATGACACGCTTGATCTTGGCCGCGTCGTGGAGCGGCTTCAGCGCGACGACGAGCTGAGCCGTCGAACAGTTCGGATTGGCGATGATGTTCTTTTTTGTGAAGCCGCGGATGGCGTCGGCGTTCACTTCCGGCACGATCAACGGCACGTCCTGGTCGTAGCGCCAGCACGACGAATTATCGATAACGATTGCGCCCTGGGCACCGATGCGCGGCGACCACTCCTTTGAAACGGTCGAGCCGGCGGACATCAGGCAGAAGTCGACGCCCGAGAAGTCGAAGGTTTCAAGGTCGCGGCATTTGATGACGGAATCGCCAAAGGAAACCTCCGTGCCGATCGAACGGCGTGAGGCCAAAGCATAAAGCTCGTCGATCGGAAACTTCCGTTCGGCGAGCACATTCAGCATCTCGCGGCCTACGTTGCCGGTAGCGCCGACAATGGCGACCTTATAGCCCATGACGGTTATGTCCTTGAAATTTATGTGTTTTGCGTTGAACGACAGCGACGACGCAACGCCCGTTTGCTGGCCGTTCACATACGCGGAGAGCGCCGGAGTTTCAAGGACTGTCAAGGCCGTCTTGGTCGCGGCCTCAGGTCAGCGTTGCGCCTCATGCGTGACGGGCACCGCGTCGGTCGTCTCGAAGAGCTGTGCGGCTGTGATCGGGACGTCGGAAACCAACTCGATGCCACCCTGCTCGTCCGCTAGGATTGTTCGAAATTCGTCGACGGCGACCCGATAGCGCGCCCGCAGTCTCACGGCGGGGGCCACGACATAGGACCCAAGCTGGGCAGATGCCGTTTTGCCCACAACATAGACAAGTGAGATTTCACGGATATCGAGATCTTCCTGTTTGCCGGTGAAGGCGGCCAGCTGTTTGGCCAAGGTCTTGCTGAGCATATCGGGTGCGAAGATCAGCAACGAGTGGCGATGCGTTCCGGTCTCAGCAGCGTTCGCCGGCGGAGCGATCTCCGCGCCGAACACGTTCACGAGCACGGGATTAAGAGCTGCGTAACCAAACAGAGGCAAAAGAATAAAAGGAAATTTCTTGATTATTTGCATGCGCCGTCCCCAGAGAATCAGCCCACGTCGTATTCATCTGAGGGAATCCGGGGAGGCATGTGAATGTCATAATTCCATGACCAACCTGTTTTCTGTTGAATTCTCGGGCAAGAGGCGTTCGGTAATGACGTTAAAGCCGTTAGCGGCCTTGGTTTTCGGACTGTTTGGCGTCTGTGGACTCTTCAACGGGACACCAGCGTTTGCCATCAGCGCATGGCTGACGGATGCTGAGCTGCAGCGCTTTTCAAATGCGACGATCGACGGCCGCTACGCCAACGGCAAACCTTTCACCGAGCATTACACCAGTGATGGCCGGCTTCATTACGTCGAGCGCGGCATGACGCTCGGCGGCCATTGGTCGATCACGCAAGGCTCGCTCTGCACGATCTATGACTACGATGAGACGGGCGGGTGCTATCGCGTGATGCGCGTCGATACGAATTGCTACGAGTTCTATTTCGTCTCACGGACGGAAGCGACGGTTCCGCCGTCGGAAGACGGCAAGCCGCGTTGGACGGCGCGCGGGGCGATCCAGGGGCAGGCCAGCGCCTGCCGCGAGGAGCCGAGTGTTTGATTGCGGATTGCGACGTCCCGGAGCGGAGGTGGCTTTAGCTTTCGCTGGCGCTTGGCGACTCTCCTTCGTCGAGTCGGCCGCCAAGCGCGGGCTGTGTCTTCGTTCTTCGGTTGTCATCCGGACAGAAGCGCCGGTTGTAGTCGGTGCGCCGTGATTAAGCTTTAAGCCGCCAGTGCTTTGAGTTCGGTTTCGATGGCTTGGCCCATTTCCGTCGTGCCGACTTTGGTCATGCCGGGTTGCATGATATCGCCGGTGCGCAGGCCTTTATCGAGGACTTTCGAGATCGCTTTTTCGACGAGATCGGCTTCGGTGCCGAGATCGAAGGAATAGCGCAGCGCCATTGCAAACGACGCGATCGTCGCAATCGGATTGGCGAGGCCTTGGCCAGCGATGTCCGGCGCAGAACCGTGGACCGGCTCGTAAAGCGCTTTGCGGCGGCCGGTCGTCGCGTCGGGCGCGCCGAGCGACGCCGACGGCAGCATGCCGAGCGAACCTGCCGCCATCGAAGCTTCGTCCGACAGGACGTCGCCGAACAGGTTGTCGGTGACGATGACGTCGAACTGCTTCGGATTGCGGATTAGCTGCATCGCGCAGTTGTCGGCGAGGATGTGCTCAAGCTTGACGTCAGGCGCATAAGACTTGTGAACCCCGGTCGTGACCTCTTTCCAAAGCACGCCGGTGCGCATGACGTTGTGCTTCTCGGCCGAGTGGACGAGGTTGCGGCGCTTCCGCGCGAGATCGAACGCGACCTTGGTGATGCGTTCAATTTCATGCGTCGTATAAACCTGCGTGTCGATAGCGCGCTTTTCGCCGTTTTCGAGCGTGACGATTTCCTTCGGCTCGCCGAAATAGACGCCGCCCGTCAGCTCGCGCACGATCATGATGTCGAGGCCTTCGACCAGTTCGCGCTTCAGGCTCGACGCATCGGCCAGCGCCGGATAGCAGATCGCGGGGCGCAGGTTGGCGAAGAGGTCAAGATCCTTGCGCAGGCGCAGCAGGCCGGCTTCCGGGCGATGCTGATAGGGAACGTTCGCCCACTTCGGGCCGCCGACAGCGCCGAAGATCACGGCGTCAGCCTTCTTGGCCTTCGCCATCGCTTCCTCGGTGATGGCAACGCCGTGAGCATCGTAAGCCGCGCCGCCGACGAGATCGTGCTCGGTATCGAAATGGACGGCATTGCTGCGGGCGTTGAAGAACGCGATGAGCCGCTCGACCTCTGCAATCGTTTCGACGCCGATGCCGTCGCCGGGAAGGAGCAGGAGGGTGTGCGTCGTCATCGGTTAACAATCCTTGGTCAAATGGGGGAATTCGGTGGGGGAGTGCTAGCGTTTGCGCCGTCGCCGGGCAAGCACCCGACGGCGAAAAACGCCACTTTGGCGCAGAGGTTTCTATGCAACCGGTCGCGGGCCTACTGCGGGGGGTGGTCGCTTAGGACATGAACGCGGGCAGCGGGAAGGCGAGCGTGAAGCCACCGACGGTCAGCACGGCGCCCAACAGGCCCATGGCGAAGCTGACGTAGAGCAGCATGTTGCCGCCGGATATCAGCGCGACGGACGCCAAGACGATTGCGATCTGCAGAAGCGCTTGCGCAAAGTCGAAATAGGGATCTTTCTTCAGCGCTTCGTCGCGTGTGGCTTCGAGCGCCTTGCCCTTGGTAAAGAGTTCGTCGAGGCCTTCGCCGCTTTTGGGATCGCTGGTGAGCAGCTTGTCCTGGGCATTGTAGCCGGCAATTTTCGTTTCGATGAATTTCTTGGCGTCGTCCGGCATGGTCGGCGACATTTTCAACATCGCGTCGTATTCTTCCGCGTGCAGACGGAGCGCTTGCCGTCGCGCGTTCTTTGCCTGGAAAAAGGCCCAGGTGTTTGAGGCCGCAATATTTTCCTGAAGTGCGTCCTGCTCGGCGTTGCTACCGCCAAGGCTGCAAATTGCGAGGATGACGGCGAGAATGCCGACGTAAACGCCGATGAGCTTGTCGCGCGACTTCATGTTCTCGCGATCAACCGCAAGTTCTTCCAACGCCATGCCAAGTCCCCCAACTGAAACGGTACGTCGTCAGACGATACGGTCTTCGGGCGGCGCGGCAAGGGATCGTGCGGGCAACAGGTCTTTGCGATCGATGGCGCGGCCGTCCGCGCCTAGGCGATACAAAATGGGCGCGCCGGTCGCAAGCTCCCGTTCAAGGATTTCATCCTTGTCGAGGTTTTCAAGGATCATCACCAGAGCGCGCAGCGAATTGCCGTGCGCTGCGATGATGACGTTCTTGCTGGCGGTGATCTGCGGCCAGATCGCCTTGTCGTAATAAGGACGTACGCGTGCAAGCGTATCTCTCAGGCTTTCGCCGCCAGGAGGCGCAATATCGTACGAGCGCCGCCAGAGCTGCACCTGAGCCTCGCCCCATTTCTTGCGGGCTTCATCCTTGTTGAGGCCTGAAAGCTCGCCATAGTCGCGCTCATTCAAGGCCGGGTCCTTGATGATTGGGACATCCGGCTGGCCGAGTTCCGACAGTATGATGTCGAGCGTGCGCTGGGCGCGTTTCAACGCGCTCGTGAAAGCAATATCGAACCTGACGCGATGATCGCGGATCATGCGTCCCGCGACGCGGGCTTCGATGACGCCCTTTTCGGTCAAGTCGGGATTGCGCCAGCCGGTAAAGAGATTGAGTTTGTTCCACTCGCTCTCGCCGTGCCGTACGAGTACCAGAATGTTGTCCGTCAGAGCATCTGTCATATCTTCGGTCTAGGTATCTCCAGCCGCGCTTACGGCAAAAGCTTAAAGCGCAATTCCTAATACGTCGGTCATACCATAAAGACCTGGTGCACGGTCTTTTGTCCAAAGCGCGGCTTTGACGGCGCCGCGGGCGAAAATTCCCCGGTCGGTTGCGCTGTGGGTCAGTTCGATGCGTTCACCTTCGCCTGCAAACATAACCGTGTGCTCACCGACGACGGTGCCGCCTCGCAACGTGGCGAAACCGATATCACCTCTTCGGCGCGGGCCGGTCACGCCATCGCGGACGCGAACGGAATGGCCACGGAGGTCGAGGCCACGGCCCGCGGCTGCGGCCTCACCCAGCATCAAGGCCGTTCCCGACGGGGCGTCGACCTTCATGCGGTGATGCATTTCAACAATTTCGATGTCGAAGTCGTTCCCGAGCGCAGCTGCAGCTTGACGCGTCAAAGCCACGAGCAGGTTGACGCCAAGGCTCATATTGCCAGCCTTGACGATGGCCGTTTCCTTAGCAGTGGCCGCAATAGCTGCTTCGGCAGCGGCATCGAAACCGGTTGTGCCGATGATGGCGGCCGTTTTGGATTGAGCCGCGAGACGTGCAAACTCGACGCTCGCCTTGGGAACCGTGAAATCGACGATGGCATCGGAGGCGGCGATGACGGCTGCGGCGTCGTCACTGACGGTCAAGCCGATCGGCTCAAGGCCGGCAAGTTCGCCGATATCCTTGCCGACAACCGCAGAACCTGCCATTTCGGTCGCGCCGCTGATTGTACAGCCGGGATCAGCCGCAATCGCGCGTATCAGTTCGCGGCCCATGCGGCCAGCCGCGCCCATGACGGCGATCTTCATATCATCTCCGGTTCGCTCGATGATTGCCATTCGGCGGGCCGATATAGCAACGTCATTACGCGAGCGTAAAGAGTATGGCTCCGAAAATCGCCGCCGCGTCGTTTAAAAAGAGGTGTTTGGTTGACTTCGGTCAAATATCAGGCAGTCGTCTTGGCCCGCTGAAGCGCCTTCACGATTAGGTCGCGCGCCTCATCGGCATGGCCCCAATGGTCGATCTTGACCCATTTGCCCGGCTCGAGATCCTTATAGTGGGCGAAGAAATGCTCGATCTGCTCGATCGAGATGTTCGGCAGGTCGCTGTAGGTCTTCACCGTATCATAACGCTTGGTGAGCTTGCTCGACGGTACGGCAATGATCTTTTCGTCCTGACCACCATCGTCTTCCATCACCAGTACGCCGACAGGGCGGCAGTTGATGACCGCGCCAGGAAAGATCGCACGGGTATTGCAAACAAGAACGTCGATCGGGTCGCCGTCCGACGACAGCGTATGCGGGACGAAGCCGTAGTTTCCGGGATAGCGCATCGGCGTATACAGGAAGCGGTCGACATAAAGGGCGCCTGACGCCTTATCCATTTCGTATTTGATCGGCTCACCGCCGACGGGAACTTCGATCACGACGTTGATATCGTCGGGCGGATTTTTGCCGGGCTGAATTGCGTCGAGACGCATGGGAGATGACCTCAAATCAAATCATTCGGTTCGGGGGCCACACTTGCCGGGAAAGTGCGGGGCGCACAACCGCTCTTAGGTCGCACACCGGCGTAGAAAAAGTAAAAAAATACGGCGCTGTGGGGGAGAAATCGGAAATTCAGCCGGTTACCACTCGAAGGCGATCCGGGTGCTTAATTCTTTACCAAATCGGACGCATGAGCGGCGCGTCGCGCGGCCGCCGCAGCGACGGTAGAAAGCACAGGCCTTTTCATTGCCTTCCAGCGCCCACACGATCAGCCGTTCGAGGTCCAGCGCGTCGAGTGTTGCGCGGCAGGCTTCAAACAAATGCTCGCCCAACCCCAGGCCCTGATAGACTGGCGCGAGATAAAGTTCATAGATTTCGCCGATGTCGCGCCCGCCGCCGCGCGCGCGTCCGCACGTGGCATACCCGGCGATGGTCTCGCCGTGCAGGACGACGAGCAGATTGCGTTCGGAGGAAATGGCTCGCCGCCACCAAGTGGCGTCGCGGCGCAAGATTTCGCGTTCTAGATAAAGGGCAGGGAGAATGCCGGTGTAAGCGAGGCGCCAGGAGTCGCGATATATAACTGCCAGCGCGGCGGCATCGGCGGGCCGGGCATTGCGGACAGAAACCTCAAGCCTCTGGTTCAGCATACGAGCACTCTAACTCCAAGTTAGAGAAAAGGCACCACATCTCGCGGCATCTTGTAAAAATAAAAAAGACGCGGAGAAGGATCTCCGCGCCTGATGTTGAATGGAAGTGCCCCACTCGACGCTTGCTTTGCGCAATGCATCGTTAGTCGTATCAGCGTAGCCGTTAGCCGGCAGTCTTGAACTGCTCGAAGGACTTCGTCGTTGCTGCGCCGACCGTCTCGAGCGCCTGCTTCGTGACTTTGCTCGAAAGCTCGAAGAGCTCTTTCGACTGCGAGCCGGCGACAGCGAACTGCTGCTGCCAGTAGTTGGCCTGCAAGCGAGCGATTTCCGGGAAGGTGCGCGCGCGTGCCATCGCCTGAGCTGCTTCGAAAGCCGCTTCGGTGTTGGCGAGCGTGTTGGCGACGATCTTCTCGCCGATCGACTTGGCGCCGGCCTGAGTCGTCAGCATCACTTCTTCCGCGACCTTGGCGTTGTCTTTCGCCATGGCGGTGAACTTATGGTAGGCGTCACGCGATTTTGCGATGGCGTCTTCGGCGAAGGCGGAAATGTTCTCGGGGACTTTGGCGTCCTTGCCGGCAGTAAACATTTCCTGAGCCTGCTTGGTGAAGTCTTGGACTTGGCGAGTGAAAGCGTCGGTCATGGGGTCACTCCTGAAAATATTTTATGATCGTGGATCTGAAATTTTGTTGTCTGGCGCCCGACGGCAAAACCAGTGGTGAATATATATGCAATTTCATTGTGCGATGCAATATCTTTTTGCCGTGCACCTGTGAAATGGGGTTTTCAGACTCGCAAATCGCGTCCTTATGACCCGAACATGATCATGCGTTGACCCAATCGGGCAGGTCGCTGCTATCCTTTTGTTCGCACTTGCGAAATGATATTCGAGCCAAACCCCTCGATTTCAAAGTTTCGAAAAAACATCGCGGTAGCCGACTGCGCTGGGATCGAACATTATGTCGCGGCGGGTCAGCGGGCGGGCAAGCACCAAGCCCTCGAGCGTCCGGCAGCGGGACAAAGCGACGTAGGTCTGGCCGTGCGCAAAAGTCCCCGAACCCAGATCGATATACACCTTATCCAGGGTCAGACCCTGAGCTTTATGGATAGTCAGGGCCCACGCGAGGCGGAGCGGGAACTGCTTGAACGTTCCGGCGATGGTTTCGACGATCTTTTCCTGCGACTGGTCGAAGGCATAGCGGCGGTGTTCCCAGGCGACCTGCTCGACCTCGTATTCCTTGCCCGCCACTTCGATGAAGATTTGTTTTTCTGTCAGGCGTGAGACGCGAGCGATGGTGCCGTTGACCCAACGGCGGTCCGGGTCGTTGCGCAACATCATGACTTTGGCGCCGGGCTTCAGTTCGAGGGCGGTTTCGGCCGGCTGGACGTTCGACGCGAACTCACCGGTGATGTTGGCGTCGAAGCGGTTGGCGCGGCCGGGAAGGGCTTCGAGATAGGCGGTGTTGATGCGCTTTGCTGCGGCGTTCGTCGTCGTCAGGATGACGAACGGCTCGCCTTCCGACAGCGTGCGGATGGGGCTGACGCGTTTGTTTATGAAAGCAAGGTCGTCGTCGCTGACGTTGCCCTCGCGCACGGCATTCAAGACGTGAATGAGGGCGTCATCCGTTTGACGGAAGATCTGCTCCAGTTCGAGAAGCGCAGTGCCGGCGCCTTCGCGAAGGGCCGGTATCGAGAAAAAGAATGGGCTGCCGTGTTCTTCGGTCAAATGCGCGAGAACTTCACGCTCCTGCACGACGGGCGGGAGCTGATGTAGATCAGCAAATAAAAGGAGGCGGGCACCGCCGAACGGTTCGCGCGGGCGGCCGCGGTTGACGCGCAGCGCTTTGTCGATCGCCCACATCATATCGGACCGCACCATCGAGGCTTCGTCGATGACGACGAAGTCGAGCTTGCGCATGACGCGGCCGTTGCGGCTGCGCTTGATGTCGTTTTCCTGGATGAGACGCGGCGGGAAGCCGAAAAACGAATGGATCGTCTGGCCGCCAATGTTGATGGCGGCGAGACCGGTCGGCGCCAGGACGACCATGCGGTCCTCGTAGGCGTCACGAAGCGCTTTCAGCAGCGTCGACTTGCCGGTTCCGGCGCGGCCGGTGACGAAGAGATTGCCGCCGTTGTCTTCGGCCACAAAAGCGGCGGCGCGTTCAAACGCTGGTGTCGGCGTGATGCCGTCAGGCCAAGCGATCACCAGCGGCCTCGCGGAGACAAGCGCTTATCAGCAGTTATTGAAGATTGGAGCATTCTCAGAGCGTTCCGCCGTGGGCCTTGCGCACGAAGTCATGAGGCCCGAATGAAGAGAAATCAAACGCGGTCGCTTAAGTCAAATTGCAGGCACGAGCCCAAAGCGGTTGGCCATAAAGCGCAGACGGCCACCGGGCCGTCCGCGCAAAAATCCTGAGCGTGAAATCAGTCTGCGCTCATGTTGAGAAGCTTGAAGTCTTTGTCGAACTTCAGGTCATAGGCGCCGTTCTTACACTTGGCGTCGTCAAGCTCGAAGACACCGGTTCCTTCGGTTTCCTTTTCCCACTTGCCGCCGTCGCAGCCCAAGGCAGAGGCCGCAGCCGTAGCGCTCTTCATTTCGTCCTCGGTGAGGGGCGTGTCTGCAAAAGCCGGAATGGCCATCGCGAACACCGCACCAGCAACGATGGTGAAACGTTTCATCAGGTCTCTCTCCTATGACATGGTCTCGACCATTGTCATTTGTGGCGGAGATTGACCTGTTCAACCCGGGAATTTTTCCCCGAGTTTTCAAAACAGACGGAATGAACTTGCGTTATGATTAGGCCGCGGTCTCGCTTTTGCGGCTTTGACGCTTGCGCTCATTCGGGTCGAGCCAGCGCTTACGCAGGCGGATCGACTTCGGCGTGACCTCGACCAGCTCTTCATCGGTGATGTAGCTCATCGCCTTTTCCAGTGTGAGACGCATCGGCGGCGTCAGCAGAACGGCGTCATCCTTGCCTGAAGCGCGGACGTTCGTCAGCTTTTTGCCCTTGATCACGTTGACTTCGAGATCGTTGTCGCGCGAGTGCTCGCCGACGATCATGCCCTCATAAACGCGATCTTGCGGGTTGATCATGAAGGGTCCGCGATCCTGCAGGTTGAAGATCGCGTAGGCCACCGCTTCGCCTGGGCTGTTGGAGATCAGAACGCCCGTGCGGCGTCCGGCGATTTCGCCTTTAAACGGCTTATACGAGTGGAACAGCTTGTTCATGATGCCGGTGCCACGCGTGTCGGACAGTAGCTCCGACTGATAGCCGAGCAGGCCGCGCGTCGGGACATGGAACACCATGCGCGTCCGTCCGCCGCCGGAGGGGCGCATTTCGAGCAGATCGCCCTTGCGTTCGGAAAGCTTCTGCACGACGACGCCGGTATAGCCGTCATCGACGTCGATGATGACTTCCTCGATCGGCTCCATGCGCTGGCCGGTCTCGGCGTCAGTCTCGTAGACGACTTTCGGACGCGAGACAGTCAGCTCGAAGCCTTCACGGCGCATGTTCTCAATGAGAATAGCAAGCTGAAGTTCGCCGCGGCCTGAAACAGAGAAGCTGTCGCGGTCTTCGTTTTCGGTCACACGGATGGCGATGTTGCGCTCGGCTTCCTTCAGAAGACGATCGCGGATGACGCGGCTCTGGACTTTGTCGCCTTCCTGCCCGGCGAACGGGCCATCGTTGATGCGGAAGGTCATCGACAGCGTCGGCGGATCGACGGGCTGGGCGGGCAGGGGTTCTTGAACCGAGGGATCGGCAAGCGTATCGGCCACGTTGGCTTCGCTCATGCCGGCAAGCGCGATGATGTCACCGGCGCTGGCCTGCTCGACCGGGACGCGCTCCAGGCCGTGGAAGGCCAGAACCTTTTGCACGCGGAAGTTTTCCAGCACCTTGCCGTCGCGGTCCATCGCTTTGAGCTGCTGGTTCGGCTTCACGGTTCCTGACGTGATGCGCCCCGTCAGAATACGACCGAGGAACGGATCGGCGTCCAGCGTCGTCGCGAGCATGGAAAATGGGCCGTCGTTGATTTCCGGCGGCGGCACATGTTCGAGGATGAGGTCGAACATCGGCGCCAGATTTTCCGCCGGGCCTGACGGATCGCGGGCCATCCAGCCGTTGCGGCCGGACCCGTAGAGAACCGGAAAGTCGAGCTGCTCGTCGGTGGCATCGAGATTGGCAAAGAGGTCGAAGACGTCGTTCAAGACTTCGACGTGGCGCTCGTCGGGGCGGTCGATCTTGTTGATCGCGACGATCGGGCGGATGCCGCGCTTTAGGGCCTTGGAAACGACGAACTTGGTCTGCGGCAGTGGGCCTTCCGAGGCGTCGACCAAAACCACAACGCCGTCGACCATGTTCAAGATTCGCTCGACCTCGCCGCCGAAGTCGGCGTGGCCCGGCGTGTCGACAATGTTGATGCGGGTGCCCTTCCATTCGACGCTCGTGCACTTGGCGAGAATGGTGATGCCGCGCTCGCGTTCGATGTCGTTGGAATCCATCGCGCGTTCGGCAACCTTCTGGTTGTCGCGGAAGGAGCCGGACTGCTTCAGAAGCTCGTCGACAAGGGTTGTTTTGCCATGGTCGACGTGCGCGATGATCGCGATATTGCGAAGGGCCATTTGAAACCTGAGGTTATGGGAAGCGCCGCGGGCCATGCCACTGCGGCGCAATATTGGCCTCGCACCTAGCATGGCGGGGTGGTGCAGGGCTAGGGCGGCTCGCAATAAGTTGGGTGCGGCTTAACAGTCAAACAAGGGTTTCGCCGTCGGATTTGGCACGGAATTTGTCTCGGGGAAGATCAGAATGGGGCGAGCCGATCAGCGGCGCGGCGTGGCGCGGGCTTCGCTGGTGGTTTCCTCCTGGTCGCGCAGCTTCGTCAAAAACGCCTCGATATCAGGCCGAGGCGATGGCTCGCGGCCGAGCTTTTTGCGCTGATATTCTTCCATGACGCGGGCCGACACGGCGGCGCCGGGCGTCTTGAGGCGGCGGCTTCCGGCGATCAGCAGCGGATGCTGCGGTTCTTCCAGGTCGAGTTCTTCGAGGAAGGTTTCACGAAGCGCATAGAACGCCTGCAGAATGGCGTCCCGAACGAGAGCTTTTTTCTCTTTCGTGATGTCGTTCGCGACGCGTGGGTCCAAAGTCTGCAGCGCGCGGCGCATGTCGTGCAGAGGTGCATAAGGGTAGAGTCCGACGAGGCCGTCGGTCTCACCGGCGTTGCGATAGACGATGCGCATCGTGTCGACGGTTTCGCTGACCTTGTAATAGGCGGCGAGGTAATCATCGGTCGCGAGATAGGGTTTTTCGCAGGTCGAAAGCAGGACTGATTTGGTGCGCACGATATTGCGCCATTCCTCTTCCAGGCTTTCGACGAAGTTGGAACGCTTCTGGTAGATGTTCGAAATATAGGCGACACCGCCCGTCGCAATCAGCAACGACATGTCACGCATGAAGTCATAAAAGTTGTTGGCGGCGGAAATGACGAACGGGGGAATGCCGGGGATGTCGTTGGCGAATTTCGAGGCGAGCAGCAGCAGCAACACCAGTCCCAGCAGCCAATAGAGCCGCGTGAGCGTGCGGTTGACGGAGACGCGGGTCATCACTGGCTCCCGGCGAAGGCGTTAAAGTGGCGGCCAGATATGCACGGAGATAAGACGCTTTTGCAATCGTTGCGCTAGTGATCTTCGGCGTCGGCGGGGCGCTTCAGAATGGCCCAGTTCATAATGGCAATCTGTGCGCCGATCAAAAGCAGGACCAGATTGTGACCGAAGCTCGCGTAGGCGGTGTAGGCGCTCCACACACCGACGGCAACGCCAAGCAGCGCAATCGCGCGGATCGCAAAGGTGCGGGACAGGATTGCGCCAAGCACGTCGCGATAAATCCGGCCGCCGTCGAGCGGGAACGCCGGAAGAAGGTTGAACACCAGCATCGCGAGGTTGATGCGCGCCAGCATGAAAGCGGCGTAAATGGCCCACGGATTGTTCGCGAGCCATGGCTCCGGATCGATCGGACCGAATTGCCCCATGATGCCGATTTCGGGCCGGCCGAGCACGTGCCAGCACAAAAGAAACAGCAGACCATTGGTCAGCGGGCCCGCAAACAGGATCAGAATATTCGCGAGCGTGGAGGGTGGCGCTTGCAGCATTCGCGCGTAGCCGTAGAAGCCGCCAACCAGAATTTCGCCGACAGGTACGCGAAAGAGGCGCGCGATCGTCGCGTGCCCGAGTTCGTGCAACAGCACCGACAGAAATACGCCGATCACCAGGATCGCGAAGGTATTGGGCGAATTCTGAAAGACATTCCACAAAAAAATCGGCACCAAAATGAAAGTGATGTCGACTTTGATCGGGATGCCGCCGAGCCGGAACAGCTCCAGTCTCGGGGTGTCGCTAAGAAAATTCATGATGGTCCGCCGGGATGCGCACTCGGGTGTTGATGCCGCCTGACGGCTTCAAGCTATTCAGCCTGACGGATCGTGAATTTGATCGCATCTTTCTTGACGTTGCTGATCTCGACCGTGAAAGGACCGGGATCGAGATTGAAGCGGACGCTTTTGCGAAGGCCGTCGCAATCAGATTTGCCGCTGTGCGCCGTCGGTTTGAGAGCTTTGCCGTCCTTGACGACATCGACCCAGGCGGCTGCGTCCATAGACACCTGATAGGAGCCGGGCGCGCTGCTGGGGCTGTCGAAATTGACGATGCCGCCGTAAGCCTCGCCCTGCAGTTTGTGCCGGCCGGTCGGTGCGACCGGAAACGAGACGGCGCTCATCGGTTCGAGTGCAAGCTTCATGGCTTTTTCCGGAGGCGAGGCAAGCTTGCCACCGGAAGCGACGTCCTGGCTTTCCGCCTTCATCCATTTGAGTTCGGTCGTGATGGGCCACGAGAAGCTGTTGCAACCGCCTGTTTCTGCCGCAAACGCTTGAGCAGAAGCCGCCAGCGCGAAAGCACCGACCAAAACGGAAAGAAAGCGCGTCTTGTTCATCTCATTCCACCGCAACCATTACATCGGAAGACTTTATCACCGCCGAGGCCGCCATGCCTTTAACGAGGCCAAGATCGTCTACAGCCTCATTGGTGATCGAAGCTGTGACGATCGTGCCGCCGACATCGATGCGCACGTGGGCTGTAGTTGCGCCCTTCGTGACTTCGACGATCTTTCCCTTCAGCACGTTTCGCGCACTAATTTTCATGACGCTCTCCTGCATGTCGCGCAGTAATCAAATGATGCTCTTAGCATAGAGATCCGTGCGGCGGTCACGGAAGAATCCCCAGTCGGCGCGATAGCTTTCGATCAGGTCCAGGTCGAACGTGTGCACGAGCACGCCCTCGTCATCGGCATCGAACTTCTGAACAAGTTCGCCGCGATGGTCGCTGATGAACGAGTGACCGTAAAATTTCTGCTTCACGCCGTCGTTGTCTTCGAGGCCGGTGCGATTGGCGGCGACGATCGGCACGGCGTTCGACACGGCATGACCCTGCATAGCGCGCTGCCACTGCAGATGTGTGTCGAGGCTCGCATCATACGGCTCAGAGCCGATGGCGGTCGGATAAAAGAGGACTTCGGCGCCCTGCAAGACCATGGCGCGGGCAGTTTCCGGATACCACTGGTCCCAGCAGATCCCGACGCCGATCTTGCCGTGCTTGGTGTTCCACGCCTTGAAGCCGGTATCGCCGGGGCGGAAATAATACTTCTCCTGATAGCCCGGACCGTCTGGAATGTGGCTCTTGCGATAGACGCCGAGGATTTCGCCGTCGGCATCGGCGATGGCGATGCTGTTGTAATAGCGCGGGCCGTCCTTCTCGAAGAACGAGATCGGAATGACGACGTTCAGCGACTTCGCAAGCTCGCGCAGCCGCAACACTGCCGGGTGTTCCATAATTGGCCGAGCCGTCTCGAACCACTTCGGGTCCTGCCGCGTGCAGAAGTAGATGCCTTCAAAAAGCTCCGATGGCAAAATCACTTCGGCGCCACGCCCTGCCGCTTCACGGACGAACATTTCCGTCTTGGCGATGTTGGTTTCGAGGTCCGGACCGTAAGAGGTTTGAATGCTCCCAACGGTGATCGAGCGTCGCGCCATCTACAGAGGCTCCTGTTGAGTGATGCAGTGGAAGGATCCGCCACCGGCTTCGCCGCAGCCGAGCAGGCCACGCGAGGATACGCCGACGACTGCGCGTGTCGGGAAGACAGCTTGGAGCGCTGAAAGCGCGTCGGCTTCCGTAGCAGTCCCATAAATCGGAACGACGACAACATCGTTGGCGATGAGGAAATTCATATGGGACGCGGGCGAGATTTCGCCAAGTGCATTGCGATAGAGACCTACTCCGGGGATGCGGACGACATCGAGCTTGCGACCCATCGCGTCGGTCGCCTTTTCCAGAGATGCGGCGATGGCGTTGAGGATTTCGGCATTCGGATCGTCAGGCCCGGCAGGCGCCTGACAGACGACGCGGCCCGGCGCAACAAAGCGAGCGATGTTGTCGACGTGGCCATCGGTGTGGTCGTTCTTCAGGCCTTCGTCGATCCAGATGACTTTCTTGGTTCCGAACGCGCGGGCGAGCGCGGCTTCGGCTGCCTCTTTGGTCCAGCCGTTGCGATTGGGATTGAGCAACGTCTGCTGCGTCGCGAGGATCGTGCCTTCGCCGTCATGATCGACCGCACCGCCTTCGATCACGAAATCGAAGCGCCGCACGGGAACGTCTGACAGGCGCGCCACGTCATCGCCGACGGTCGCGTCGTCCGGCAGATCATATTTTCCGCCCCAGCTGTTGGTCTTGAAACGCAGCGCAACGCGGCCGTTGCCGAGTTGAGCGAAGATCGGGCCGGTGTCACGCAGCCAGATATCGCCGTACTTTCCCGGAATGAGTTCGGCGGCGTCGCGAAGCGCGGCTTCAGCCGATGCCTTGGCTTCCTCGCCATTGACGAGCAGCCGGACTTTGTTGCCGGCGATGCTCAAAGCGCGAATGAGGGCGGCGACGTCGCGGCGCGGGGATTCAAGATCGCCGTTCCACTCGTCGGGATCGGCGGGCCAAGCAGTCCAGATCGCTTTCTGGGGCGCCCATTCGGCAGGTGTCACTACCGGCAGGCCGTCGGCCGCGACTGTCATATTTTGGGTCCTCGTCAATTCATGTGGGGAGCAATACGCTCTTAGAAGCAGGCCATGTCGGGGATGGGGTCCGTCGCGTCAAGAGTGCAGATGCGACGGGGCCAAAAATAGCCGCCGTGGCGGCGAATTGTTTACCAAAGGGCCGGTTTCGTCACACGCGCCTGCTGAACAGCATCCCGAGCAGTCCGACGATGATGGCCGCCGGAATGACGACCAAGGCCATGGCGCCGATGGTCACCGCCAAGCCAAACATCACGAAGGCAATGACGCCGAACAGCAGGATCGCCGCCAGGAAGGCGACGAGCTTGAAGAGCCATTCGCGCCACCCCGTGAGCACGGTCGTTTCGCCGTTTCTGGTGATGACGATCATGGGGATCTCCAACCTCGGCGTGATACCGATCAGCTATTGTCCTGGTTCCGTTTCCCGAGCGTGCGCAAGCGGAGCGCGTTGAGCTTGATGAAGCCTTCGGCGTCTTTCTGGTCGTAGGCGCCCTTGTCGTCCTCAAAGGTGACGAGTGTCGGCGAATAGAGCGACTTCGCGCTCTCGCGACCGACGGGAATGACGTTGCCCTTGTAGAGTTCGAGCGTCACTTCGCCCTCGACGTTTTCCTGGCTCTTGTCGATCAAGGCCTGGAGCATTTCGCGCTCGGGCGAGAACCAGAAACCGTTATAGATCAGCTCGGCGTAGCGCGGCATGATCTCGTCTTTGAGGTGAGCGGCGCCTCGGTCGAGCGTCAGGCTTTCGATGGCGCGGTGGGCGGCGAGCAGGATCGTGCCGCCGGGCGTTTCATAGACGCCGCGCGATTTCATGCCGACGAAGCGGTTCTCGACGAGGTCGATGCGGCCGATGCCGTTGTCGCGGCCGAGATCGTTCAGCGCTTTCAGCAGCGTTGCGGGCGAGAGTTTTTGGCCGTTGAGAGAAACGGCATCGCCCTTTTCAAAGCCGATTTTGATGGTCGTGACTTTGTCCGGCGCGTCCATCGGCGAGATCGTGCGCTGATAGACAACTTCCGGCGGCTTCTTCGCGGGATCTTCGAGCACTTTGCCTTCGGACGAGGAATGCAGCAGGTTGGCATCGACCGAGAACGGCGATTCCCCTTCCTTGTCCTTGGCGACCGGAATCTGATGTTCACGCGCGAACTTCAGAAGTTCTTCGCGGCCTTTGAACGTCCACTCGCGCCAGGGCGCGATGATCTTGATGCCGGGCTCAAGCGAATAATAGCCAAGCTCGAAGCGGACCTGATCGTTGCCCTTGCCGGTCGCGCCGTGGCAGACGGCATCGGCGCCGACCTTGCGCGCGATCTCGATCTGTTTCTTGGCGATCAGCGGTCGCGCGATCGAGGTGCCGAGCAGATAGATGCCTTCGTAAACCGTGTTGGCGCGGAACATCGGGAAGACGTAGTCGCGGACGAACTCCTCGCGCAGGTCTTCGACGAATATGTTTTCCGGCTTGATGCCGAGCATCAGCGCTTTCTGGCGCGCGGGCTCAAGCTCTTCGCCCTGGCCGAGATCGGCCGTGAACGTTACGACTTCGGCGCCGTAGGTCTCTTGCAGCCATTTCAGGATGATGGAGGTGTCGAGGCCGCCCGAATAGGCGAGGACAACTTTTTTCACGGATTTGGGCGCGGCGCTCATGGACGGTATGGCTCTTTTGGCTCTTGAGATGGAATTGGGCGGGAAACGCGCGGCACTATAGGGTCGGCGGCGCTACCCGCAAGTGGAGTAGACGGGGGAAACCGACTTGTCGCAACGAAAGTCGGCGTATGGCGAAGATGGAGGACACCGTGGGGGCGACAATTATGTTTTGGTACGAATTCGCGTCGACCTATTCGTATCTCAGCGCAATGCGGATCGCAGAGGCGGCTGAGCGGGCTGAGGTCGAGGTTGAATGGCGGCCGTTTCTGCTCGGCCCGATATTCAAATCGCAAGGCTGGGACACGTCTCCGTTCAATCTTTATCCGGCCAAGGGCCGATACATGGTGCGCGATATCGCGCGGACGGCTGCGTCGCGCGGGCTCACCTTCGAGATGCCCGCGACGTTCCCCGGCAACGGCCTGAAAGCCGCGCGTCTCGCCATCGCCGCCAAAGCGCAGGGCGAGATCGGCAGCTTCACCCGCGCGGTCTACGCGGCAGCGTTCGGCAAGGGTTTGGACATCTTCGATGACGCTGTCTTGACGGATTGCCTTCTGTCCGCAGGCCTCGATCCGGAAGCGATGTGCGTGCTGGCCGCAGACCCCGCTATCAAAGCGACTTTACGCGCCAACACGGACGAGGCGCAGGCGCTGGGCATATTCGGGGCGCCGAGCTTCACGACCGGCGATGGCGAACTGTTCTGGGGGGACGATCGGCTGGATCAGGCTCTGGCGTGGGCGAGAGCGAAATCGGGCGCTAATTCGTGAGGCTTTTTACGCGGTGTTACAGCAGCGCGATGAAGACCTTACGAGATTGTATTGCTGCGCTTTCATGCTTTTGCATTGCACTCGATTCGTGAACATAAAAAAGGCTTCCGAGGGGTGTTTGCGGTGTTTCTGACCTGCGGAAGCTGTTAGAAGCGCGGGAACTAATCTCAGTGGGGGAGATGGGGCGTGACCAGATCGATTCGCATTGTCGGAAGACTCGCTTGGATCGGGTTTTTCAGTGCCGCACTGGCGTTGCCGCTCGGCGCTGAAGAAATCACCGTAACGGTCCCGCCGGACGATCCGCCCGCGCAGTCGCAGCCAAGCAATTCGGCTTACGATCCGACCGCGCACCCCACCGACGATCGCGCGCTGCAAAGTTCAGCTCAGGCCGATGCGCCGGCTGAAACCGCCCCTTCCGAGCCTGCGGCGGCGGCGCCCGCTGCGCAAGCGCCGGCGGAAAAGCCCGCACCGGCTGCTGCCGAAGCTGCTCCGGCGGCGGGGCCAGCAGCTCCCGTCGTGAAGAAAACGCATAAGAAAACGAAGAAAGCAGCCAACCCGGCAGCCGCGCCTGCCGCGGAGACAGCCGAAGCCGCGCCCGAGAAAAAAGAGAAGAAGACCAAGTCGGCCAAGGCGTCGTGTCTCAACCTCACGGAAGATCAGTGCGGAACCAATACGGCCTGCATCTGGGTCGCAGCCGGCACCAACGATGCCGGCAAGGCAACCAAGGCGCGGTGCCGGTCTATGGCGATCCTGAAACGGGAAATCGATAAGGCCGCGAAATCTGCCAAGACGAAAGAGCCTGAAGTTCTGCCGTGGGCCAAGACGACGGCCACGGGATCGACTTCCACAGCGACTACGGCCGAGACTAAGCCGGAGAAGAAGACCGTTCACCACAAGAAGGCAAAGGCGAAGCCTGCCGCGGTGACTCCGCCGGCTGAGGCCGCTCCTGCTGAAGCTCCCGCTGCGGCAGGTGGTGGCGCTGCGCCTGCGTCGGACGCGGGCGGCGCAGACTAAGCCGCCAATTCCAACGCGTGGGCCGATTTACTTCGCTGCTGGCTATTGCGTCAGTGCAGGTAACCCGGCCATCGCGGCGCGACGGGAACGTTGCGCTCAAGGCTTTTCCGGCCTTCGTCGCTACCAAAAACCAAACGCCATTGAGCGCAAGCGGCATCGGCGGCGTCCATGGCCGATGTGCTGGCGCGGGCCGTTGGCGCTGCGACCGCGTAAGGGACGCCGTACGACAGCATCATCGCGACCATCGGCGCCTGATAGAACGTCCACGGCGTGGCGGCCCAGAAAGCCTGGACGGCTGGTGGAAATGCAGGGGGCGCCATCATTGATGGCCGTGGCACCGCTTGTCCGGCCGACCAATAGGCCGAGCAGGCGCTGGCCATCGCGAGCCACGATTGCATGATATCGGGTTGTGCGGGCGGCTGCGGTTTTGGAACCGGGGTCCAAGCTTCGAACCAAGCGGCCCACGGGGCGACGGGCTCCGGGGGACGGAGGCTCTCCGGCGTCATTTCTTCGTAAAGTCGCTTCTGACAGGCGAGGGAGGCGGCAACCGAGGCCTGGCCCATCTCGAACATGGCTTCCGTCGCTTTCTGCAGAAAGCGAAAATGCAGCGCGCAGTCGAACACGGGCGTTTTCCCTCTATCTCTGCGACAAAGTAGCATGGTTGCTGCGATGCAGCAACAGCGGAGCGTCCGGGCAACGGTTTTGGTTAATCACGTCTGCGAGAGGGCCGCGAGTGAAAATGCAATCAGTCGCGCGAACTCGGCGGGGTCTTATCGTCCGCAACGGGTGCGGGGGTGACGCCCGGTACGGTCGATCCGTCACGTTTTGCGAACTTCAGCCGTTCGAGCGCCGGCATACGCCAGAGACGCCGGTCTTCGGTGGTGTTGGCGGCCGGAGGATGGGTGATGACGACGCTGACGTCATCGCTCTTGTCAGGCCGACGCGAGGTTGTTTCTGTGGCCGGCGCGTCTGCGAGCGGGGGCGCTGGGTCGTGACCGCGGCCCGTAAACTGGCCCGCCGCGAGCCAATAGATGAAGCCGCCAAAGAAGCCGACGGTCAGAAATGTCTTGATTGCGTAATTGTTGAAGATTGTTGGCTGCCCCGCCACTTCGCTAGCATATTGCGCACTGAAGCCAAGCAGGGCGATGACGATACCGGCGAGCAGATAATAAGACAGCGTACGGATCGAAAACCATTCACCGATCAAGGCCGCGATCAAAACGAAAGCGGATGAAAAAATTGCGATGTGCGTTGCCGCGAGCAGCGAGAGGTCGATCACTTCGGTCAGTGATTTGGGCCATTGCTGGGAGGTTCCGGAAAGAGCGCCGATATCGACGAAAAGCACGGTCACGAGCCCCGCCGCCAAGCTCGCGAGCGTCAAGCCAAATACAATCCGCGCCAACGTGCCGATCAGTCTGAACACAAGAACTCCGCCCCAAGCCACCCTGCCGCGGAGTGTATATAGACGGCGGTTCGGGGCTCAATAGGGATTCGGACTAGCTGCTGATCAGGGATTTGCGGCCGGAGCGGCGCGATCCTTGGCGGAGATGCGCTGGCTTTCCGACCTAAGTTGCCCGCAGGCCGCAAGAATATCGCGTCCACGCGGCGTGCGGACCGGGCTTGCGTAGCCGGCGCGGTTCACGACGTCCGCAAAGCGTTCAATCGTTTCCCAATCGGAACACTCGTAGCGCGTGCCCGGCCACGGATTGAATGGGATAAGGTTGATTTTGGCGGGGATTCCGGACAGCAGGCGCACCAGTGCGCGGGCTTCGGCAAGGCTGTCGTTGACGCCCTTCAGCATCACGTATTCGAAGGTGATGCGGCGCGCGTTCGAAAGGCCTGGATAATTGCGGCAGGCCTCCATCAACTCGGCGATGGGGTACTTCTTGTTTATTGGCACCAGTTCATCGCGCAGCGCGTCGTTCGTGGCGTGCAGCGAGATCGCGAGCATGGTGTCGGCCTCTTCGCCCCATCGCGGAATCTCGGGAACGACACCGGACGTCGAGAGCGTGATGCGCCGCTTCGACAGCGACAGGCCTTCGCCGTCGGAGGCGACGTCCATCGCGGCTTTGACGTTGTCGAAATTATAAAGCGGTTCGCCCATGCCCATCAGGACGACGTTGGTGATCTTGCGTTCGGCGTTCGGAAGCAGCCGGCCGTCGTCGGGGCCCTTCGCGCCGGGCCAATCGCCGATGCGGTCGCGCGCCAGCATGATCTGGGCGACGATTTCTTCGGCTTCGAGATTGCGCACGAGGCGCTGGGTGCCGGTGTGGCAGAACGAGCAATTCAGCGTGCAACCGACCTGGCTCGAAATGCAGAGCGTGCCGCGGTCGCTTTCGGGGATGTAGACGGTTTCGATTTCCGGCGGGCGGGCTTCGTGGCTGCGTTTTGCGAGGCGGAGAAGCCATTTGCGTGTGCCGTCGACCGAGATTTGCTCAGAAACAATCTCTGGACGGTCGAGTGAATATATGTCGGAGAGCTGGCGGCGGAGGTCTTTCGAGACGTCCGTCATATCGTCGAAGCTCGTGACGCCGCGGACGTAGATCCAGCTCCAGAGCTGGCCGACGCGCATGCGCAGCTGCTTCTCCGGCACGCCTGCGGCAGCGAGCGCGAGCTTAAGGCGGTCGCGCGTCAGGCCCGCAAGAGACGGCTTTGCGGCGGAGGTCGTCGGATCGATTTTAACTAAGGGCGCGGCGGTCATAATTTAAAAAATCAGCTTTGGGTTGCGGAAGTGGCCCCTTTTACAGGCGTTTGCGGCACGTGAACAGGTCCCGGATGCCGCGCTCTTTTGTGGGCGCTTGGCGACACGCGTTCCGCGCGCCGGCCGCCAAGCGCCGAGCGTTAAAGAATAAACCGGCTCAAGTCGGCGTTTTTCGAGAGCTGGCCAACGCGCTCCGTCACGTAGGCGCCGTCGACGACGACTGTGACGCCGCTTTTGTCGGAGGCTTCAAACGAAACCTCATCGAGCACGCGTTCGAGCACGGTCTGCAGGCGGCGCGCGCCGATGTTCTCGACGGTCGAATTCACTTCAACGGCAGCGTCGGCGAGGGCATCGATGGCATCGGGCTTGAATTCGAGGGTCAAGCCCTCGGTCTCCATCAGCGCGACGTACTGCTTGATGAGGCTTGCCTGCGGTTCCGTCAAAATGCGTTTCATGTCGTCACGGGAGAGCGCATTGAGCTCGACGCGGATCGGCAGGCGGCCTTGCAACTCGGGCAGCAGGTCGGAGGGCTTCGCCACGTGGAAGGCGCCCGAGGCAATGAAGAGTATATGGTCGGTCTTCACCGGGCCGTACTTCGTCGCGACCGTCGTGCCTTCGATCAACGGCAGGAGATCGCGCTGCACGCCTTCGCGGGAGACATCGGCGCCGCCGCGCGCGCCGTCGCTACGCGATGTGATTTTGTCGATCTCGTCGAGGAAGACGATGCCGTTGTTCTCGACCGCAGCGATCGCTTCGCCGGAGATCTGATCGCTATCGATCAGTTTGTCGCTTTCCTCGGCGATGAGAATTTCGAAGCTGTCCTTGACGGTGACGCGGCGCGACTTGGTGCGCTGGCCGAGTGCTTTGCCCAGCATCTCGCCGATGTTGATCGTCGCCATCGAGCCGCCGGGCATGTCGAAAGTCGGGATCGGGGAAGCCGTATCGTTGACGAGGATGTCGATTTCCTTGTCGTTCAATTCGTTGTTGCGCAGTTTCTTGCGGAAGCTGTCGCGCGTCGACGGCGAGGCGTTGGAACCGACAAGCGCGTCGAGTACGCGTTCTTCGGCGGCTTTTTCTGCTTTGGCGCGCACGCCCTGGCGCTTCGACTCTTTGACAAGGCCCAAGCCGACCTCGACGAGATCGCGCACAATGCTTTCGACGTCGCGGCCGACGTAGCCGACCTCGGTGAATTTCGTCGCCTCGACTTTGAGGAACGGCGCGCCTGCAAGTTTTGCGAGGCGGCGCGAGATTTCGGTTTTGCCGACGCCTGTCGGACCGATCATCAGGATGTTTTTCGGCAGGACTTCGTCACGCAGTTCGCCGGTCAATTGCTGGCGGCGCCACCGGTTGCGCAGTGCAATGGCGACGGCGCGTTTGGCATCATTCTGGCCGACGATGTAGCGGTCGAGTTCGGATACGATTTCACGCGGTGAAAAGTTGGTCATTGTCTCGCTTGCGGAAGGTAGGGACCGATCGGTGTGGCGTTGAGCACCGGCATCAGGCGGTTGCGCAGCGGGTGCCAGAAGACGCCGAGGATGAGGACGAACCCGCCAACGAGCGCGAGCGTCAAGGTGAAGGAAGAGGGCGCGTTGCCCGTGTGGGGCAATTCGACCCCACCGCTCAAGAGATCGTAGACGGCGCCGCAGAAGTAGGTGAGCGACGAAACGAGCAGCGCACGGCGGTCGATGGCGAGCGCAAAGAGCCCGAGCCCGAAAACGGTCAACAGCACGATGCCCGACGTCATCAGGCCGTTGGTCGAACTTTTGATCAGCATGATCATCGGTGAGACGATCAGCGCAGCGGCAACAAGGTGCAGCCAGAAGGCGCCATCGGAAAAGCGCATCACGCGCTTGGGGTCTTTCGCATCATAGAACAGCGCTACGAGTAGAACGAACAGGCCGTAGCCGAAAGCCGCAACCGACACGCCGATGCCGAGCGAATAGAGGCCCTTGCTAACGACGGCGTAGCCGAAGAACGCCATCAGGCCGAGCGCGAACGGCAAGCGGAAGCGAAGATAATAGACGAATGCTGCGATGAGTGCGGGCAAGCCGAAGACCATCGTCGGATTGCGCCAGAACACGAGTTCGGAATCCACATCCCAGTTGGAGGATTTGAAGTTGTCCCAGTGAAGTTGGACGACCACAGCGGATGCCGCGAACGCAACAAACAGCAAGGACAACACCATTCCGGGCAGTACGGCGCGCAGGCGTCCGACAAGAATTTCGCTCAAGACCCAGAACGTGGCGGCGGCGACAGCCAGCGTTGCGACCCAGCTGATGCCGAAAAGGCCGGTGGACGTGACAGTGAGGAACGCAGCCGCGATCAGCAGTACGCCGATCGTCAGGAAGACGTCGTTGAAGCCGTTGAGGAAGCGGAAGCGTTCCTCGTCGGCCAGCACGGATGGTTCGCCGTCGGGTCCGAGTGGCGTTGCAGACGTGCGACGCATGGCGCGCAGCTTTTCGGCCTGCGCTGCGTCGATGACGCCCGCGTCGACAGCGGCCTGCAGATCGTCAGAAGATGGTCCGTTGGCCATGAGAGGGCTCGCGCCGTTACGATGTTTTCACGTCGAGGGTTTCGACGACGATGTTCGAATTCGTATAGACGCAAATCTCGGCAGCAATAGACATGGCCTTGCGGGCGATGGCTTCGGCGTCGAGCGGCTGATCGGCCAGCGCGCGGGCGGCGGCCAGCGCGTAGTTGCCGCCGGAGCCGATACCAGCGATAGCGTTTTCGGGTTCAAGCACGTCGCCGTTGCCGGTCAACACCAGGGTCGTCGTGGCGTCGGCGACGATCATCATGGCTTCCAGGCGGCGAAGGAAGCGGTCGGTGCGCCAGTCTTTCGCTAACTCGACCGCGGCGCGGGTGAGTTGGCCGGGGTACTGCTCGAGCTTCGCCTCAAGGCGCTCGAACAGCGTAAATGCGTCGGCGGTCGCGCCGGCGAAGCCGCCGATCACGTCACCTTTGCCAAGACGGCGGACCTTTTTGGCATGCGACTTGATAACTGTCTGGCCGAGGCTGACCTGGCCGTCACCGGCAACTACAACTTTGCCGTCCTTCCGGACCGTCAGGATCGTGGTGGCGTGCCAGCTCGGAAGGCCGGCATTTTGGCTCTGGTGGGTCATATGTATCGCGTCAGTTAAGCTTTTCGCGGGAAGATGCAAGGGAAGGCTCTTAAAGTTGGCCCGAGCGACTCTCCTCCGGAGAGCCGGCCGCTCGGGCCGGCCGCCAAGGCCGAACGAGGCGTTCAGTCGGGCTTGGCCTCAAAGGCAGGTAGCTGATAAACGCTCGTGCCCTGGGGGGCAAATATAGATGGTTTTCTGGCCCCGGCGGCCGGTTCCCGGTACGGGAGTCGCCGGGGGCAAACGAAAAGGAACGATTCACGTGAAGCGGCAGGCGACGATTACGCGCAAGACCAAAGAGACCGAGATCGCCGCGACCGTCGACCTCGACGGCACTGGCGCCTACGACGTTTCGACCGGGATCGGCTTTCTCGATCACATGCTGGAGCAACTTGCGCGGCATTCGCTGATCAACATTACACTCAGGGCCAAGGGCGACCTGCATATCGATTTCCATCACACGGCCGAGGATACCGGCATCGTGCTGGGGCAGGCGATCGCCAAGGCGCTCGACGATAAAGCCGGGATCGTGCGCTACGCCGACGTGCATCTGCCGATGGACGAGACGCTGACGCGCGTCGCAGTCGACGTTTCAGGGCGGCCGTTCCTAGTGTGGAAGGTTGAATTCTCGCGGCCGAAGCTCGGCGAGATGGACACCGAGCTGTTCCGCGAGTGGTTCCAGGCGTTTGCGCAAAATGCGGGCATCACGTTGCACGTCGAAAACCTTTACGGCGAGAACAATCACCATATCGCGGAGACCTGCTATAAGGGCCTCGCGCGGGCGCTGAAGGCTGCGGTTTCGATCGATCCGCGGCAGGCTGGGCGCATTCCCTCGACCAAGGGCGCGCTGTAACGTTCGAGCCGGTCCCTGCTGGCGGCGCGACGTTGGAATGGAGCAAGGAGCTTTGAGTTCTGTGTCGACTTACACCGTGCATGAGCCGCCGGATGCCGATGCCGACCGCATCGATCGCGGCGTCGAGCTTGAGTTCGTCAAGGACGGATTTTCTTGGCTGACGGCGATCTGTCCGCCGCTCGGGTTTTTGGCAAACGGCGTCTGGCTGATGGCGGTTGCCTATCTCGCGGGTACAGCGTTTCTGGGCTACGTGCTGAACGCGCTGAAAGTCAGTCCGGACAGCATTGGCATCATCTTTTTGATGATCAACATCTACCTCGGCTTCGAGGTTTCAAGCCTGAAGCGCTGGATGCTCGATCAGCGCGGCTGGCAGATGGTCGGCGTCGTCAACGGTAAGTCGATTGCCGAGTGCGAGCGGCGCTTCTTTGAGGGCTGGCTGCCGGAGCAGCCGGTGATTGCAAGCGACGATGCCAACGTCGCATCGTCAAGGGCGCGCGGGTCGCGCTTCTGGCCGTTCGGTGCCGGGGCTTAAACGCTTTTGGCGCACTTACTGTTATTCCGGCCGGCGCGCGTTGCGGCCGACCGGCAAGTGCCGCGTCGTCGCGATAGGGTGCGCGGCTCCCCGGACGGTTCGCCGGGGATGACAATTGGCGCGGCTTGCGGCATTGGAAGCCGATACGATTTATCGAGCTGAAAGTCCTCCGAGGCCCGTCCTTCACATGCAAAGCGTTGTCATCATCGATTACGGGTCGGGCAATCTGCACTCGGCGGCGAAAGCGTTCGAAAGCGCGGCGCGCGACAGTGGGGCCGACGCCAAGATCATTGTCAGTCCGCGGCCCGAAGACGTGCTGGCGGCGGATCGGATCGTGCTGCCGGGCGTCGGGGCCTATGGCGACTGCAAACACGGGCTCGAACGCGTGCAAGGCCTCATTCCAGCTTTGGAAGAGACGGTGCGGCAGAAGGGCCGGCCGTTTCTGGGCATCTGCGTCGGGATGCAGCTTTTGTCCGAGCGCGGACTCGAATTCGTCGAGACGCCGGGGCTCGGGTGGATCAAGGGAGAGGTCCGCGCGATCGCGCCCAGCGATCCGGAGCTGAAAATTCCGCACATGGGGTGGAACACGCTCAACGTCGCCCATCCGCATGCGCTGCTGGAGGGCATTCCTACCGGCCCGGACGGCTGGCACGCGTATTTCGTGCATTCCTTTGCGATGGTGCCGACGGAACGGCGCGTCGTCGTCGCTGAGACGGATTACGGCGGTCCGATTACGGCTTTCGTTGCGGACGGCAATATCGCCGGCACGCAGTTCCACCCGGAAAAGAGCCAGAAGCTTGGTTTGAAGCTGATTGCCAATTTCTTGAAGTGGCAGCCGTAAGCATTGACGTCATGCCGACCAAGGTCGGCACTCAGTCAACGCTCATCATCCTGCACGTCAATGTTTGACTGGATCCCGGCCTTCGCCGGGATGACGACCGTTGGGGTGGTTTCGAGGTGTTGTCGCATTCACCTTGCCAGGGTGCCGACGGCAGATTGAATGACCGTCCAGACGCCGCGCGGCACGTGCCATGTGCCGTCGGTATCGTCGTCTTCGAGGCGGCCTTCGAGCCACGCGAGGCGGGACGTGCCCGCTGCGTCGGCACGGCCAAGCTCGTGAACGGCGAGCTCATCGGGAGAATCAAACAGGATCGCCAGCCGGCGCTTGATCTGCTCGGCGCCGAGCCAGGTCCTGACGTACCAGACGCCGTTGCCGGCGGGGGCGTATTCGGTTGCGATGTAGGGGAGCGAGAACGTCACCGTCCAGGTGTCCTGGTTGGCGGATTTGGGGGTATGATGGAGAAGAAAGGTCTTCATGGCGCTAATCCGGTACTGAGCTTGGGGGAGCTTCGGGAGCAGGCTTGGGGTACGCAGTACGCAACGAGAAAAACGCGAAGTGAAAAAGGGAGCCGGGGATCATGAGGCAGTTGGGGGCATGATCCCCGGAGCTCCAGCATCGGCCTCTGGACGGGGCGAGCCCGTTGGGAAGGCTAGGGGGAGAAGACCCGCCCCGCCCAAAGACCGGAATTCGTAGACGTCAGCCGGCTTTCGCGAACGGCAGCTCGGGCTCCATCGGCTCGGCGGCGGCGGTCGCCGGAAGCGGGAAGGCGATGATATTGCCATCGGGCTCGAGATCGATGCTCGGTCGGCGCTGACGGAACCAGCGAAGCGACGTGTTGGTCATCGCGGCGTCGCGCTTCGTCGCCTGGATCAGCAGGCCGTCGTCTTCGGCGAGCAGCGCGCGGAGATCCGTTTCCAGTTCCACTTCCTCGCGCTCGGACATGACGTACCAGGTATTCGACAGCGGGCGAGCCCACTTGTCGCCGATGCCCATGATGGCTTGGGCGACGACGTGCTGATTGCGGGTCGGGTGGGCCAGGTCGTACGAGATGAGGTAGGTGCGCATGGGGGCTCTCCTAGTGTTTCGGGAGGGTCGAACACGCTACTCTGACCCGGGGTGACGCCGGAATTTCGACGCCGTGAACATAGGAAGAACATGCCACGACTCAGAACAGTTGTCCAGCATTTGTTCTAAAATTGTTCTTTCGGAAATCTTAACCGCGTGGCAGACGCAACAGATTAATATAATTAAGAATTTCGGTGCGGCGCACGTCTTCGCTTCGGCAATCTCGCGGAACTCGGGCAGGCGCTGTCTACGCCTTGGGAAACAGGTTCAACTGATCCGGATCAGGCTGCTGGGAGCTCGGGATGCGCCGGTGGGGGCCGGGATCGAAGCGCGGCTCAAGGCCCGGAAACCGGCGCTGGAACTCGGCGAGCGCCTTGGCGCGGGCGCCAGGGAAGCGCACTTCCTCCCAGATTTCATAGAGGCGGCGGGGGTCGCAGGCGTAGCGGCGCTGCAGGTCTGTCGGGCGGATGCGCATCCAGCGGGCGATCCAGATGTCGATGGCGTCGTGCTCGGTGAGGGGACGGCGCGCTATGCACGGCGGGGGCTCGACGAGAAACGCGGTAGCCATTGTACTCTCTTTACGTTTGCGCATTGCGACTCCTCTTCGGGGAGCCCGCCGATTCCCAGTTTGCGCGCTGCGACTCGCGTTCCGCGAGCCGGCCGCAGCGCGGGCCTTGACGCGGAGCGCGATCCGCGATTGATCGCACGGAACATTTAGGAACCCAAGATAGCAATCTGATGGCCGCGCGCGCTATCTGGCGTCGCAGAGCGAGTGAGACCCGTTGATCCTGTTTCCTGCAATCGACCTAAAAGACGGCCAGTGCGTCCGGCTGAAGCTCGGCGAGATGGATGCCGCGACCGTGTTCAACGACGATCCGGCGGCGCAGGCGGCGAGCTTCGAGCGCCAGGGCTTCAAATACCTGCATATCGTCGATCTCAACGGCGCGTTCGCAGGCAAGCCCGTCAACGGCGCGGCGGTCGAGGCCATTCTGAAGGCGATCTCCATGCCGGCGCAGCTGGGCGGTGGCATCCGCGATCTGGCGACGATCGAGGCGTGGCTCGATAAGGGCATTCGCCGGGTGATCCTTGGCACGGTCGCGGTGCGCGATCCGGCGCTCGTCAGGGAGGCGGCCAAGCGCTTTCCGGGCCAAGTCGCGGTTGGCATCGATGCCAAGGGCGGCAAGGTGGCCGTTGAGGGCTGGGCGGAGACGTCCGAGCTCACCGCGATTGATCTTGCGAAGCGGTTCGAGGACGCCGGCGTTGCTGCTATTATTTATACGGACATTGAGCGTGACGGCGTGCTGAAGGGGCTCAACCTCCCCGCCACCTCCGCACTCGCGCAGGCGACGCGCATACCGGTGATCGCGTCGGGAGGTCTTGCGTCCATCGCCGATGTGCGCGACCTGATGAAACCCGAATACCGCATGCTCGAAGGCGCCATCACGGGCCGCGCGCTCTACGATGGCCGCCTCGATGCCAAAGAAGCGCTCGAACTTCTGGAGACGGCATGAAAATTGGTGACAAGGTTCGTGTGTTGAGCATGCCGGACGGCCTGCCCAAGGACAATAAGCAGCTCATGACGCTGTTTCGCGGCTGCGTCGGCAAGACCTTTCCTATCGCCAAGTTCGATGGCGATCTGGTCGAGCTTCATGTCGGCGAAGTTTTCGGCAAGTCCGCCGAGCATCATCAAATTTGGCTCGAACCGAGCCACGTGCAACTCGTCGAGGCCTGAACTTTGAACGTCATGACGCAAGGCGCGTCGGCAGAGCCGGTGCTGCCGCCAGAGATCGCGCGGCGGCGCACGTTTGCGATCATCTCGCACCCCGACGCCGGCAAAACGACGCTGACGGAAAAGCTCTTGCTGTTCGGCGGAGCGATCCAGATGGCGGGCGCTGTCAAGGCGCGCGGCGAGCGACGGCGCACGCGTTCCGACTGGATGCAGATCGAGCAGCAGCGCGGCATCTCGGTGACGTCATCGGTCATGACGTTCGAGCGCAACGGCATCGTCTACAACCTGCTCGATACGCCGGGCCACTCCGACTTCAGCGAAGACACCTATCGCACGTTGTCGGCCGTCGACGCGGCGGTGATGGTGATGGACGCGGCAAAGGGCATCGAAAGTCAGACGCGCAAACTGTTCGAGGTTTGCCGCCTGCGCGATATTCCGATCATCACGTTCATCAACAAGATCGACCGCGAGGCGGAGGATCCGCTGACGCTGCTCGATCAGATCGCGGCCGACCTGGCGCTCGATCTCGTGCCGATGGCATGGCCGGTCGGCATGGGTACTGATTTTCGCGGTGTGCTCGATCTCGTCGGCAATAAGATTTTGCTGCCGGAGAGCGCAGAACGCGGCGCTTCGTACGGACATGCGCAACCGCTCGAAACGTTCGAAGGCCTGCGCCGCATCGAAGGCATCGACGAGCGCATCGCAGACAAGACGATCGAGGCCGTGGAACTGGCGCAAGGTGCGCTGCCGCAGTTCGATCTGCAGGCGTTCCGCGAGGGGCATCTGTCGCCGGTGTTCTTCGGCAGCGCCTTGAAGAATTTCGGGGTCGAGCAGCTTCTCGATGCGCTTGGCGCTTGGGCGCCGGGGCCCTTGCCGCGCGATGCCACACAGCGAACGGTGCAGCCGGGCGAGGATCAGGTCACGGGCTTCATCTTCAAGGTCCAGGCCAACATGGACCCGAACCATCGCGACCGTATTGCGTTCATGCGGATCTGCTCGGGCAAGTTCAAGCGCGGCATGAAGATGCTTCACGTCCGCGATAACAAGCCGATGACGATCTCGTCGCCGACGTTCTTCTTCGGCCAGGGCCGTGAGACGGCGGACGAAGCGTGGGCAGGCGATATCATCGGCGTGCCGAACCACGGCACGCTGCGCGTCGGCGACACGCTGACGGAGAAAGAGAGCCTGAAGTTCACCGGCATTCCGAACTTCGCGCCGGAGCTTCTGCGTCGCGTCGTCATTCAGGATGCGATGAAGGCGAAGCAGCTCAACCGCGCTTTGGACGATCTGGCGGAAGAAGGCATCGTCCAGGTGTTCACGCCGATTGCGGGCGGGCGGCAAATTCTCGGCGTCGTCGGGCAGCTGCAGTTCGAAGTCTTGCAGTCGCGTGTCGCCAACGAATACAGCGTGCCGGTCTCGTTGGAGCAGTCGCCCTTCGAAGTGGCGCGGTGGATCTCCGCGGACGATCCGGCGGAGCTGCAGAAGTTCGTCAATGCGCACCGGGGCGAAATCGCGACGGACCGCGATGGGGCCCAGGTGTTCCTCGCCGAAAGCGCGTGGATGCTGAAGTATAAGTCGGAGCGCTTCCCCGAAATCAAATTCGCCGCGCTCCGGGAACGCGGCGAATCCTAGAACTCAGGAATGCTTCCCCTCCCCATTGCGGGGAGGGTTATCCATTCAACGACCGACATTTGAAGGATTGTCGGATGCCTCGGGTGTTTTGGCGGCAGGAACGGCCGCCACGGCGCCCGAAACGGGGTATCTGCGAACAATATTGCCGCTCGCGGCAACCGCCCCCAAGAATTCATAACCCGATCGTCGCCGGTCGAAGTTTGACGCGTGTCAAACTTTGAGCGCGAGTCGGGTCAGACCGAAATGTTCGGCTCGCGGTGCTGTGGGTTGTTGAATTTGTTTTCTACACCTTCCAGCCACTTGTGCAGCGCGCTTTCGAGGGCATCCGTCTGAGCGGACGCCTTGCTGTGCTGCAGTTCCGTGATGGTGCCTTCGGTGTCCAGTGAGCCGCGAATGGTGTCGTGCTGATCAATGAAGCTGGTCAGAGCATCGGTCTGATCTTCGATGACGCCATGGGCTTCGAGCTGGCTGCGGGCCTGGGCAATACGATCCTGTATTGCGGCCAACCGGGCGCGAAGGTTCTTGGGGGCAAAGTCGTCGACCATAGATATCAGGTTCCCTTGCAAATTTTCGCGCGGAGTTCCGCGAGACAACTTAACTCCGGAGGCGCTCGAGAGTTCCCTCGGGGGATCGTTAATCTGCTCGACGCTGACGGACGCGGCGTGATAGTTGCCTAGCCACGGGCGTGATACCCGAGCGCCGGAGTTCAAAGGAAGTCGCTTTTACAAATATGCTGAAAGTCCGCATCATTCCATGTCTTGATGTCAAAGATGGACGAGTTGTAAAGGGCGTCAATTTCGTCGACCTCATTGACGCAGGCGATCCGGTCGAGGCGGCTGCCGCCTATGACGCAGCTGGCGCAGACGAGCTTTGTTTCCTCGACATCACCGCGAGCCACGAGAACCGCGACACGATCTTCGACGTCGTCGAAAGGACGGCCAATCGCTGCTTCATGCCATTGACGGTCGGTGGCGGGGTTCGGACAGTGGAGGATATCCGCAAGCTGCTAGAAGCCGGTGCAGACAAGGTTTCGATCAACACGGCGGCGGTCAACAACCGGGCGTTCGTCAAGGAAGCGAGCGAAAAGTTCGGGGCGCAGTGCATCGTCGTCGCGATTGACGCCAAGCGCGTGTCGGGCGAAGGGGAGCCGCCGCGCTGGGAAATTTTCACGCATGGCGGACGTAACCCGACCGGTATCGATGTCGTCGAATACGCGCGCGAGGTCGCAGCGCTGGGGGCGGGTGAAATTCTGCTGACGTCGATGGATCGGGACGGCACTAAGGCCGGGTTCGACGTGGAATTGACGCGAGCCGTGTCGGATGCCGTGACCATTCCCGTTATCGCCTCGGGTGGCGTGGGCACGCTGCAGCATCTGGTTGATGGCGTCGAGGGCGGCCACGCGAGCGCGGTGCTGGCAGCGTCGATCTTCCACTTCGGCACGTACTCGATCCCGCAGGCCAAAGACTACATGGCCAAAGCCGGCCTCGCGATGCGGATGGATTCTTAGAAGACTGTCATCCTCGGGCTTGTCCCGAGGATCCATCAGGCCGCGGCACCGGCTGCAAAATGGATCCTCGGCATAAAGCCGAGGATGACATTTATTGCGATTTGATTTTCCCTCCGTCATGCCGGCGAAGGCCGGCACGCGCGGTGCGCTGGGATAACGACGTTAGGGCGTGGTTTGGCGGCGGCAGCGAATGCCTAAGGCGCCGGGGTTTTATCCGGGAAGCGGCAGATGTCGTTGATGAGGCAGCGCCAGCATTCGGGCTTTCTCGCCTTGCAGACGTAGCGGCCGTGCAGGATCAGCCAATGATGCGCGTGCATGGCATATTCCTTCGGCACGACATGCATCAGGTCTTCTTCGACGGCCAGCGGTGTCTTTCCGCGCGACAGGCCGATGCGGTTGGCGACGCGAAAGACGTGCGTGTCGACAGCCATGGTCGGCTGATGGAAGGCGATGTTCATGACGACGTTCGCTGTCTTGCGGCCGACGCCGGGCAGCGTCTCCAGCGCATCGCGATCCGACGGGACGACGCCGTCGTAGTCCTTGATCAGGCGCTCGCAGAGGCCGATGACGTTCTTCGCCTTGGCCCGATAAAGCCCGATCGTTTTGACGTAATCGCGCAGCTTATCTTCGCCGAGCTTCAGCATTTTTTCCGGCGTGTCGGCGACCTTGAAGAGCGCGCGGGTCGCCTTGTTGACGCCGGCGTCGGTTGCCTGCGCGGACAGCACGACGGCGACGAGCAGCGTAAACGGATTGGTATGCTCGAGCTCGCCCTTGGGCTCAGGGTTGGCGGCGTGAAACCGCCGAAAAACCTCAAGAATTTCGGCTTTGTCGAGAAGGGCAGATTTGCGCGCCTTCTTTGCTGCAATTGCCGCAGGTTTTGCAGTCTTGCGTTTTGGGGCGGAACTTTGGATGCTTGTAGGACGTACATCCGAGGACGCTTTGGCCATCAGAGCTCCACTGTGTTGGCGCAGTTGGCGCTCCGCAGTGGTGTGGTGAGACGGGTCGCCGGCCACGAGACATGAGCGATAATCGAACCGAAATGCAATCCGCGAAAGATACGCAGTTTGTGCTTCATCCCCACCGCTCGCTGCCGCCGAGCGGGTTCCTGATCATGATGAGCTTGGTTAGTCTCGTCAGCTTCATCGTCGGGATGGTGTTCTACCTCATGGGCGCCTGGCCGGTGTTCGGGTTTTTCGGGCTGGACGTGGCGCTGATCTATTGGGCCTTCAAACGCAATTACCGCGACGGCCGCGAATACGAGACGGTGGATGTCACTCCGGACGTGCTGACGCTCACCCATGTTCATCCCTCGGGCCGGCGCGAAGTGTTCGAGTTCAATCCCTATTGGACGCGCGTGAGCTGCACGGTCGATCGTCCGGACGGACGGACGTCGCTCTGGCTTTCGGCGCAGGGCAAGGCAGTTCGGTTCGGAAAGTTTTTGACCGACGAGGAGCGGCGCAATTTCGCCAATGCTTTGACCGGGGCGCTTATCGCGTCGCGCGGGTCAAGGTTTTAGAAGACGCTCGCTCAACTCTTCGTCGTCATGCCGACGAAGGGCGGCACCCAGACAAGCTTCTACATCCAGTACTTCAATGATTGACTGGATCCCGGCCTTCGCCGGGATGACGGACTAGAAGCTAATCATTCAGCATCGTCAGTGCGGCGCGTCGGTCGCCGGGCTTCAAGCGCAGAAAGTGCGTGCGCGCGGCTTTAACATCTTTCGCGGTGCCGGTTTCGGCGGCCGTCTTCAACGCTTTCGTTGCGGGATGATCGGCTCCGACGACAAAAGACAGGGCGCCCGCGAGACGCCCCATCGTTGCCGCATCGAACTTGAAATCGTCGTCGGCCATGTGAGCCTCTCGCTTACTGAAATCGGCCGCCGCGCTGTAGGACTTCGATCTTGTAGCCGTCCGGATCGTCGATGAAGAAGAACGTGCCGAACGGCTTGCCGTCGTGGGTCATGTTCTTGATGTCTTTCGGCTGGTAGCCCGCTGCAACGATTTTCGCACGCGCCGCTTCGAGATCATCGACAACGAAGGCGATGTGGCCGTAGCCGTTGCCGAGATCATACGGTTCGGTGCGACCTTTGTTGACCGTCAGCTCGATCTCGAAATCGTTCTCAGCGTTCTTCAGATAGGTGAGCGAGAAGTCCGGCCAATCGCGCCGCTCGGAGACCTTCAAGTCGAAGCAGGTTTCGTAGAACTTCACCGAGCGCGCTTCGTCGAGCACGCGGATCATCATGTGAATCGCTTTGGCCATTCTATCCGTCTCTCCCTTTTCGTCATCTTCTTGTAAGCAACGCCGGAGCGAACCCCGCCGTAGCACGAGGACAAGACGTTACAACCAGGGACGCGAGGATGCCGTGCCCTCTTCGAACGAAGAGATAGCTTTGCCCTTCTCGAGCGTCAGGCCGATGTTGTCGAGGCCGTTCAACAGGCAGTGCTTGCGGAACGGATCGATGTCGAACTTGATGACGCCGCCGTCGGGTCCGCGGATCTCTTGCTTTTCCAAATCGACAGTGATCGTCGCGTTGGCGCCGCGGTTGGCGTCGTCCATCAGCTTGTCGACGTCCGCCTGTGGCAGCTTGATCGGCAGGATGCCGTTCTGGAAGCAGTTGTTGTAGAAAATGTCGGCGAAGTCCGTTGCGATCACGCAGCGGATACCGAAGTCCAACAACGCCCAGGGGGCATGCTCACGCGAGGAGCCGCAGCCGAAGTTGTCGCCGGCAACGAGGATGGTCGCGTTGCGGTACTGCGGCTTGTTCAAGACGAAGTCCGACAGTTCGTTGCCGGTCGCCGGGTCGTAGCGCATCTCGTAGAACAGCGACTTACCGAGGCCCGTCCGCTTGATGGTCTTCAGGAACTGCTTCGGGATGATCATGTCGGTGTCGACATTGCGGATGGGCAGGGGCGCTGCGACGCCGGTCAGAACCGTGAATTTATCCATGCTTACGTCTCCTCTTCAGGCGCGCAACGTGTCTGCCAGCGCCCGGAAATAGCCTTCCGCCGAGGCAAGCCGCCGAGCGTGCCGGAAAGCGCCGAACTCCCGGATGGCGGCTTCGAGATCGAAGGGCTTCAGATGTTCCAGCCGCCGTTTAACGCCAGCCTGCTTGCGCCCGTCAAGATGGTGTTCGAGCGTCGCGACGATCGTTTCGACGTAACCGCCGACGCGACCCAGCTCCCGGGTGGCCGCCAGCAGCGCAGGGCGGTTATGGGGGTCGCCTTCGAGAACGGCAAGGCTTGAGGCGGCCCGGGCCAATGTCGCTGCAACTTCCTCGGCATAGAGGGCGACTTTTTCGCGCCGGAGGGCATCCAGCTTGGCGGCGAGCGCCAGCCAGCGGTTAACGGTGCGGGCGAGGTCGAGAAGGCGTTGAGCGTAGTCGGCGAGCCGCATGGCAGATCCTCAAGTCGAACGGACCTGCGATTTTAAGGCCGCCGGTACCGGCGGGGATAAGTTTTGCGGCTTTTTTTGATGGGCCGCGGCGACTCCCGTTCCGGAGCCGCCGCCGCGGCCTAATCTAAATTATCAGCGGATCTTGGGGTCGGCGTAGCACTTGCGCATGTATTCGCAACGGAACGATCCGGAGAAATGCATCGCGTCGCCCTTGGCGGGCGTAATGAAGGTGCAGATCTCTTCGAGACCTTCAGGCTTCAGCCAGCCTTGGCGGCGTCCGCGCTGAACGGCGAAGCAATCGGCCGTCTCCTCGTCAGGGCCGCGGAACTGATGCCCGCATTCGTGCGCATAGATCCACTGCTTCACCGGCGTCGATACTTTATCGAGCAGACGCGGGTTCATGATCAGAAAGCCCGGGTAAGCGGCACCGTAATCGTCGAGCTTGTTGTCGATCACCGTTGGCCGCTGGCCGCAATACTGGGTCTGGCCGTCCAGCTTAAACTTGCCCGGCGCCACGATGTGGCTGTCACCACCGACGGTCGAGATATACTGTTCCGGCGTCGGGATGCCGTCGCGCAGCGGCGCAGACGTATCCTGCGCACGAGCGGCCGGCGCGAGCCCGACTGCCAAACCCAAACATCCGGCTAAGGCGATCCTGTACAGGAATCGCCATCCGTTTATTCGTTCAAACATTCAAAACGTGCCCCGCATGCTTTCAGCCTGCCCCTACAACATGGACTGAAACGCCGTAGGGCTCAAGCTTAGCAGTGTTGTGGCACAAACAGGGTTAAGCCGATGTGACTTCCGGACACTGTTCAGCCACTTATGCGAGACTCTATGGCCTCCATGTCATCATCGGAAAAGCCGAAGTGATGTCCAATTTCATGGACAAGGACGTGAGTGACGAGGTGACCTAGCTCTTCGCCCTCGGAGGCCCACTCATCGAGAATGGCACGGCGATAGAGGAACACCATGTCGGGTTCGCGCGTGGTGTCGTTCAAACTTTTGCGGTCGAGGCTGACGCCCTGGTAGAGGCCGGTCAGTTCGAACGGGTCTTCGATGTCCAATTCGTCGAGGATGTCGTCGGAGGCAAAATCTTCGATGCGAATGATGACGTCGCCGGCCATCGTGCGGAATTCGGCTGGCAGCTTGTTCCAAGCCGTTTGTGCGAGCGCCTCAAAGTCGGCAAGGCTCGGGGCAATTGCATTGCTCCAATCGATCGGCATCTCGGCGCACTCCTGTGGTTGAGCGCAGGAGATAGGCCCCGCAGGGCCAAATGGGAAGGCCGTTTCGATCAGCTCTGCCGGTCAGCGACGATGAGGAGTTCCTGCAAGGTGAAATGCAGTGCGCCGGCGTCATCGGTGCGCGGTTTGAGAAACGCTCTGAGGGGAGCGGGCCCCGCCGTCAGAATGCGATCGAGCTCGGCGACGACATCGGGTGCGCAGCGCATACGCGCGACCCACGATGCGAAGTCGAGTTCCTTTTCCATCTGTTCATGCGCAGTGATCGAGAAGCCGTTGGCTTCGAGTAATCCGAGCCAGACTTCCGGCGGCGGCGCGAAGCCGTGGCTCGGATCGCGCAGCTTCTCGAAACTGTTGTAGTCGGCGATGGCTGTCTGAATTTCGGCGGCACTGGCGTTCGGCAGGCGCGCGCTGTCGGGTGCAACATTGTCGACGAGGGCGAAGCGACCGCCCTTTTTCAAGACGCGACGGACTTCGCGAACGAAGGCTTCGAGGTTCGGGAAGTGGTGCGCTGCCAAGCGGCAGCAGACAAGATCGAAGCTTTCATCCGGAAACGGCAGCGCATCGGCGGGAGCGCGCGTCGTCAGCATGTTCGAGATGCGGCGGGCATTCGCGAGCTTTGCCGCTTCCTGCAGCATCTCGTCCGTTATGTCGCTTGCGACCATACTGGCGACGTAGGGCGCGAAGATCGCAGCGGTGTGTCCGGCGCCGGTCGCGACGTCGAGGGCTTCCCATGTTTTTTGCGGAGCTGCGAGTTCGACGATGCGTGCGAGGCTTTCGCCCTTGGCATGAACTTCCGACGTTGCGTAGTCGGCAGCGGCGCGGCCGAATTGCGATTGGACAGACGCGGTTGCGTTTTCGGCCATTGGACTCACCTTTTCAATCTGGCCTCTTCCCGACGGGGAAAGGGCTAGGGTGAGGGGCAGGCGTTAAAACCAACTCCCTCTCATTCGGCCTTCGGCTACCTTCTCCCCAAGGTGAGAAGGAAAATCACGCCTGCCACTCTCTCACGTCGACGAAGTGACCTTCGAGGGCGGCGGCTGCTGCCATGATGGGCGACACCAAGTGCGTGCGGCCCTTGTAGCCCTGACGGCCTTCGAAGTTGCGGTTCGAGGTCGAGGCGCAACGCTGACCCGGCTTCAACTGGTCAGGGTTCATGCCGAGACACATCGAGCAGCCAGGCTCACGCCATTCGAAGCCCGCGTCGAGGAAGATCTTGTCGAGGCCTTCGGCTTCCGCCTGTTCCTTCACAAGTCCGGAACCCGGAACGATCATTGCGTAAGCGAGACGCGATGAGATCTTTTTGCCATCTACGATCTTGGCGACAGCGCGCAAGTCTTCGATACGGCCGTTGGTGCACGAGCCGATCCAGACGACGTCGAGCGGAATGTCGGTCATCTTGGTGCCGGGCGTCAGGCCCATGTATTCGAGCGCGCGCTGCATGGAGGCGCGCTTGTTCTCGTCGGGCACGTCGGCAGGATTGGGAACCGCGCTCGCGATCGACGTCACGTCTTCCGGGCTCGTGCCCCATGACACGATCGGCGGCAGTTTGGCGGCGTCGAGGCGAACCTCGCGGTCGAAGTGTGCGCCTTCGTCTGTGCGCAGCGTTTCCCAATATTTCATCGCCATATCCCAGGCCATGCCCTTCGGCGCCTTGGGGCGATCCTTGAGGAACGCGAAGGTTTTCTCGTCGGGAGCGATCATGCCCGCGCGGGCACCGCCTTCGATCGACATGTTGCAGACCGTCATGCGACCTTCCATCGAAAGCGCGCGGATGGCTTCGCCCGCGTATTCGATGACCGAACCGGTGCCGCCTGCAGTGCCGATTTCGCCGATGATCGCAAGCGTGATGTCCTTGGCGCCGACGCCCTTCGGGGCGACGCCATCGACGGTCACGCGCATGTTCTTGGCTTTCTTCTGGATCAGCGTCTGCGTCGCCAGAACGTGCTCAACCTCAGAGGTGCCGATGCCGTGCGCGAGAGCGCCGAACGCGCCGTGCGTCGAGGTGTGGCTATCGCCGCAAACGATCGTCGTGCCCGGCAGCGTGAAGCCCTGCTCCGGACCGACGACGTGGACGATGCCTTGGCGCTTGTCGCGCTCGTTGTAGTACTCGATGCCGAAGTCGCGCGCGTTCGTTGCCAGCGTCTCGACCTGGACGCGGCTCTGCTCGTCGGCGATGCCCTTGGAACGGTCCGTCGTCGGCACGTTGTGATCGACGACGGCGAGCGTTTTCTCTGGGGCGCGGACTTTGCGGCCGGCCATACGCAGGCCTTCGAATGCCTGCGGGCTCGTGACCTCGTGGACGAGGTGGCGATCAATGTAGAGGAGGCTCGTTCCGTCCGGCGATTGCTCAACCACGTGATCGTCGAAGATTTTATCGTACAGCGTCTTTGCCATGACTTTTCGAGAGCCTTTTGGGGTGCGGCGGATCAAAATGAACGCGTTAGATAGCGTCACATATCGATTTCCGCAAATCAGCGCTGGTCGCAGGCCTAATCAGCAAAAAGCCGGGCCTTTTGGGCCCGGCAGTTCAGGGAGCTGCTATTTCAAACGAAGCGCCGTCCGGTGGTGGCAAACAAACCAGCTCGCCGCTCCGCGCATGCAATGGACATAAGGCGCAGGCGTTGCGCGAGCAAGACGCGCAGCGCGTTCAGTTACCTTTATTTTTCGCAATCTTTGAGATCAGGAAGTCGCGCAGCAGCTGGACCTTTTTGGAGGATTTCAGCTCTTCCGGGTAGGCATACACCATGTTGAGCGACGGCTGCTCGATATCGGTCAGAACCGGCACGAGATCGGTGATGTCGTCGGTTAAGTAATCCGGGATCATGCCCACGCCGATGCCGGCCTTGATCGCGTATTTGATGGCGACCACGCTGTTGACACGAAGGGCGGCTTCGCGCGGCTCGCCGTTCAGGGTGCCCGCCCTTTCGATCCAGGACATGGCATCGAGATGCTGGGCGGACGGGCCGGTGTAGCCGATGATGCGGTGTTGGCTGAGATCCTCGAGGCTCTTCGGCGTGCCATATTTGCGGATGTAGTGTGCGGATGCGAAGGCGCGGACACGGCTTTCGAACAGAGGGCGGCGAATGAGGTCCGCCTGTTCCGGTTCGCGCGTCCAGATGGCGGCGTCGGCCGCACGCATGCCGATATCGACCTGATCGTCGTTGAGAATCAGTTCGACGCGAATGTCAGGATAGAGTTCGCCAAATTCCCGCAAACGCGGCGTCAGCCAAATCGTGCCGAAACCGATCGGCGCGGTGACGCGGAGCTCGCCCGACGGCTTCGTCGTCGAGTCTGAAAGCAATGTTTCGGCAGTTTGCAGTTTGGCGAAAACTTCCGCGACCGTGCGGTTCAGCAACTCGCCCTGCTCGGTGAGAACCAGGCCGCGGGCGTGCCGATGGAAGAGCGTGACGCGCAGGTTTGCTTCGAGAGCCGAGATCTGCCGGCTGACGGCCGACTGGCTCATGTGGAGCTGCTCGCCCGCGTGCGTGAAGCTCCCTGCCTCGGCTGCGGCATGGAAGATTCGAAGCTTGTCCCAATCCATTTGGAAGCTCACCAGTGGGGGGTTACCGGACAGTACATAATTAGCTATGCGCTGGCTGCAATGCAACGCGGGCATGGCAGATAACAACCTATACGGGGGTATGAGCGCGAACGTGTCGCGTCCGCGCGCAGATCAATTCGATCAAAATCCCAGATTTATAGGGCCGGAAACGCTATTCGGCGGCGTCGGCTTGGTCTTCCACCTGCGCGAGATAACGCTCGGCTTCGAGAGCTGCCATGCACCCCATACCGGCTGCAGTGACCGCTTGCCGGAAGACTTCATCTTTTACGTCGCCTGCCGCGAAGACGCCCGGGATGGCCGTCGCGGTCGAGTCCGGGGCGGTAATCAGATAGCCGGACGGCGTCGTTTCAAGCTGGCCTTTGAACAGCTCAGTTGCCGGCGCGTGGCCGATGGCCACGAAGAACCCATCCGTCGCGAGTTCGGACGTCATGCCCGTTTTGAGATTTTTCAGAACGATGCCTGTGACCGACTTCGGCGACGGCGCGCCGATGACTTCCTCGACGACGCTATCCCAGATGACGTCGATCTTGGGGTTCTTGAACAGGCGTTCCTGCAAGATCTTTTCGGCGCGCAGGAAATCACGGCGATGAACGAGCGTCACCTTGTTGGCGAAGTTCGTGAGAAACAGCGCTTCCTCAACGGCGGTGTTGCCGCCGCCGATGACGACGACGTCCTTGCCCTTGTAGAAGAAGCCGTCGCAGGTCGCGCACGCCGACACGCCGTGACCTTTGAAATGTTCTTCCGACGGCAGGCCGAGCCAACGTGCTTGAGCGCCGGTCGCGATGATCAGCGCGTCGCATGTGTAGGTATCGCCGCTGTCGCCTTCCAGGCGGAACGGGCGAACGCGCAGATCAACCTTGTTGATGTGATCCATGACGATGTTTGTGCCGACGTGCTCGGCCTGAGCCTGCATCTGCTCCATCAGCCATGGGCCTTGGATCGGATCGGCGAAACCAGGATAGTTTTCGACGTCGGTGGTGATCGTTAGCTGGCCGCCGGGCTGTGTGCCCTGGATGAGCGTCGGCGCGAGCATCGCGCGTGCGGTGTAGATCGCCGCCGTGTAGCCGGCGGGACCGGAACCCAAAACGATAACCTTGGCGTGATGCGGTTTTTTAGTCATGGCTCTCACTCTCGGACCGCAGCCTGCGGGTCAGGGTTTGCTAATTAGGGGTGCCGTTTGCCCATCGTCAATCTTCGACGGCTGACTGGCCTTCGTTTCCGGGGAATACGTGCGGCACAGCGGCGCGGGCCGTGCTAGGCTCGCCGGAAAACCGGGGGGTGACTGGGTTGAAAGACGCGAAGGCCGCGCCGGATATGAGCTTCGGCGAGCGAATCAAAGCCATCCTGATCGGATCATCAGGCAATCTGGTCGAGTGGTACGATTTCTACGTTTACGCGGCGTTTTCGCTGTATTTCGCCAAAGCTTTTTTCCCCGCAGGCAATCAGACCGCGCAGCTCTTGAACACGGCCGCGATTTTCGCTGTCGGTTTTCTGATGCGTCCGATTGGGGCGTGGCTGTTCGGGCGCATGGCCGACAGGCACGGACGGCGCGTATCGCTGACGGCGTCGGTGCTGCTGATGTGCTTCGGCTCGGCGATGATCGCAGTCACGCCCGTGTATGCAACGATCGGCGTTGCGGCTCCGGTCATTCTCCTGGTCGCACGCATGATTCAAGGATTGAGTCTCGGCGGCGAGTACGGCACCAGCGCAACGTATCTGTCGGAGATGGCGACGTCGAAACATCGCGGATTCTATTCGAGCTTTCAGTACGTGACGTTGATCGGCGGACAACTGACGGCGATGCTGGTGTTGATCGTGCTGCAGACGTTCGTGCTGACGACGGCCGAACTCGAAGCTTGGGGGTGGCGTATCCCGTTCCTCATCGGCGCGCTTCTCGCGCTCATCGCGTTCGTGATGCGGCGCGATCTCGTCGAGACGGATGCGTTTACGCGCGCGACGCGGCGCGATGGTTCTCTTGCGGCGCTCATGCAGCATCCCCGCGAGGTCGCAATCGTGGTCGGGCTGACGATGGGTGGCACGCTCGCGTTCTACACCTACACGACGTACATGCAGAAATTTCTCGCCAACACGGCGGGATTTTCGAAAGGCACCGCAACGCTCGTGTCGGCGTCTGCGCTGTTCGTCTACATGCTGTTGCAGCCTGTTGTCGGTGCGATATCCGATAAGGTCGGTCGGCGGCCGGTGCTCATCACGTTCGGTGTTCTTGGTACGCTTTGCACGGTGCCGCTTTTGAGCGCGATCGGAGACGTGCGCGATCCGTGGGAGGCTTTCCTGCTGATTGTTGCCGGACTTTGCATCGTCTCCTGCTACACAGCGATCAACGCCGTCGTGAAGGCGGAGTTGTTTCCGACGTCCGTACGTGCGCTGGGTGTGGGCCTGCCTTATGCGCTGACGGTCGCGCTGTTCGGCGGTACAGCCGAATGGATCGCGCTGTGGCTCAAGCAGGCTGGGCACGAAACGTACTTCTATTGGTACGTGACGGGCTGCATCGCCCTGTCGCTTGTCGTTTACGCGACGATGCGGGATACGCGGAACGACAGTGAGATCGACAAGTCAGAGAGCGGCTAGATCTTCGCTCAAATCAATCGCAGTCCTTTCAGACTGGCGTGGCCGTTACGGCCGACGATGATGTGATCATGTACGGTGACCCCGAATGGACGTGAGGCGTCGATGATCTCTTTGGTCATGTCGATGTCGGCGCGCGACGGCGTCGGATCACCGGAGGGGTGATTGTGGACGAGAATGATCGCGGTCGCTGACAGTTCCAACGCACGCTTCACCACTTCGCGCACATAGACCGGCGTGTGATCGACCGTGCCGTGCCCTTGCACCTCATCAGCGATGATCTGATTTTTCTTGTCGAGGAACAGAATGCGGAATTGCTCGCGCGTCTCGAAGCCTTGCGCTAGCCGCAGATAATCGATGACGCCGCTCCACGACGTGAGCGCCGAACGGGACTTGATCTCGCCTTTGGTCAGGCGCTCGGCGGCGGCTTTGATGAGTTTCAGTTCCTCGACGGCGCGATCGCCGACGCCTTCGACTTCTTTCAGCCGCTGAGGCGCCGCAGAGACGACGTCGGCAAACGAGCCGAACTTGGCAAGCAGGCGCTTCGCGATGGGTTTGGTGTCGATCCGCGGGAAGGCGCGGAACAAAATCATTTCGAGAAGCTCGTAATCGGGAATCGCCTCGGCGCCGCCGTTCTGAAAGCGCTCGCGAAGGCGCTTGCGGTGGCCGTGCCGATCGTCCGCCTCGGGTTTTGCTTTCTCGGGCGCGGCGGCGAAAAATGCCGCCTGTTCTTCGGCGCTTGCCTTGTCGCGAGACCCCCCGGAACGCGACATGCCGCTTACTCCATCACGCTGCGGCGCGGACGTTGTAGGGCGGGTAGTGATACCCGGCGGGCGATTCCGTGAAGATCTCGCAGCCGGTCTCGGTGACGCCGACGGTATGCTCGAACTGTGCCGATAGCTCGCGGTCGCGCGTGACCGCTGTCCACCCGTCGGCCAGGATT
>JAFECH010000034.1 GCA_018242255.1 Pseudomonadota bacterium
CGTTGAAGCCCATCTGCAGCATCTCTTGATGTATGCCGGCGAACACATCGACAATCCGGTCGCCGAGCGAACCCGGAAAGTTCAGGAGTGGGGCATTCTGACGGACTGGCAGAAATCGCTGAACGGCCCTGTCACCTACGATCAGCTTGCAAAGCAATGGGCGCCCGGCTCGCGGCGGTACAGTCGCGAAATCGCGGGTCTCGTCGAAGCTTTCTACGGCAGCCCATGCCGCGGCCCAGATCCGCAACCCGAATTGATGGCCCTTGCTCAGCCTGGCGGCGGCACGAAGACCGCGGCACAGACGCCGCCGGCTGCCACCACGTCAACGCAAGTCGCCTCGACCGACGACAGCGCCGCTGATACGGGGCCCTATATTTCCGGTGCGGCGCTTGCAAAGCGCGCGGTGGAAGAGGCCCGGGAATCCGGCTCGTTCGCCCGCTCGGGTCTTGGTGCTGAATCACTGATCCCGCCGTCTGACAATGCACCGGCCGTCGGCGAACCTGCCGCCGACTCCTCCCCCACGTCGTTCAAGGTCATCAATGCTTCGACCGCGGCCGACGACGATGCCGGGGCTGCCGATGTCTCCGCTCAGTCTGAGCCTTCTAAGTCCAAGACGTCGGGCAAGAAGCAGTCTGCTTCGGCGAAAGCGTCTGGCGGGACCAAGACCGCGATGATGATCCCGGCTGCAGGCGTCAAGCCCAAGTGCAAAGTCTGGACAGCGAGCTACGGCGGCAGCCACTCGGTCATTATCCGCGCCAAAGCCGACGCGCAGGACAACTATACCGTACTCGACGTCAACGAAGGGTCCGAGAAGCGTGAGGCCCAAGCCTATATCGCGGCGTACGCGAAGGGCGGCGTGACCGTTGGCGAATACTCGAACCCATCGCAAGCTCTCGATAAGGCCTTTGAACTCTGCCCTGACGGTTGATCGCTGAGAGAAACCGTCGCGGAGGGCCTTATTCAATGGCGACTCAAAAGCCGCTTCCATCCCGGACTCTGACTGCCGCTGTAGCATCGGCGCTGTTTATCTTGACGATGAACAGCGCCAAGGCGGCGCCTCCGATCCGGACGAATGCGCAAAATCAGGTTCCGGCCTGCGTGACGCCGGAGCGCCTCATGGCCTTTGTGGCCGAGCGCAATCCGCACGTCGACGCGCGCTTCCGCGAGATCGCCCGCTGGTACAAATACTACGGCGAAGGCTGGCACGTGCGATGGGACTATGCGTTCTATCAAATGGTGCTGGAGACGAACTACCTGTCCTATCGACGGGGCGATGGTCAGCGCGGCGATGTCCGTGATACCCAGAACAATTTTGCGGGCATCGGAGCGACCGGCGGTGGTGTGCGCGGCGAACGTTTTCCGGATGTGAAGACCGGCGTACACGCGCAGATTCAGCACCTCGTCGCTTATTCGGGCGAACGGCTCGCAGCGCCGGTTGCCAAGCGCACGCGCGACAATCAGGACGACATCATCAAGCTGGCTCAAAGGCTCGGCCGGCCGGTGACGTTCGGCGATCTTGCGCGTCGATGGGCAACCGACCGCGCCTATGGCAAGTCGATCGATATCGTCGCCGGGCTGTTCAGCGCGCGTTATTGTAATCGGCCGTCGCAATCCGCGGAAAGCGACCTGCCCCCGCCCGCACCGTTACAGATCCGGCGTGAATGGCGCTATCCGTTCCGGCCTCCGTCCGGGCTCGGCGGACCGGTTCCGGATGATGACGACGCCGGTTCTGACGTTCCGGCAACGCACGCAAAATCAAAGACACCGTCCGCGCCGGCGCATCAAGCACAGCCCGTAGCTGTCGCCGCAAAAAAGTCTGCGGTGAAAACGCCGAAACATGTCCTGAAACAAGCGAAGGTTCGCAAACTGGCGCGAAAGCCGAAGAAGACGTCGCGCGTCACGACGGCGGCTCACACTTCGACATCCGCTTGGGTTTCCACGACATCTATCGTACACGAGACGGACATCGCCAAAGAGGCAGCGGGTGCAGCGCCAGCCGTTGCTCCGGCGGCACCTGCGGCAGAACAAGTTGCAGAGAACAGCGAAAGCTCAAGTTTCCTGCCGTGGCTGCCGACGTTTCGTATCGCGCCCGAACCGCCGCGGCCGTCACGTCTTGGCGGACCGCTACCGGCTGAACTTGGCGCAGCAGCGAAGGCCGCGGAGAACGCCTCTTCCCCACACTGCAAGGTTCTGACAGCGAGCTACGGCGGCAAGAAAACACTGCTGATCCGCTCGCGGTCGGGAGACGAAGTTCAATACACGGCGCTGACGATCATGGACGGTTTCGAAAAGCCGATGTTCGAAGCCTATGCCCGCACGGAAGCGACCGGCGCCGAGATCGTCGGCGAATATGCATCGCCGGAATCGGCGCTGATCGATGCCAAAGTCAATTGTCCCGAGGATCATTGAAGCCGCCGTTGGAATGGGTTTTACGGTGACGGCGAGAGGTATTTGAGCGCAGCGGTCGATGCTGCGCCGCCTATGACGCAAGGAATACCGACCTCGACCTGCCCCAGCGCACCGGCAGCGACACAGCCGAGCGCAAGCACCGTCTGCCCCGCCTGCCCCCACCAGTTATAATTGCGCAGGCTCTCGGGACCTTTCGCTTTGAGCTCGTCGATCGACGCCAGCGCGTCCTTGCGCAGCTTGGCGAGTTCATAGGACTCGGCTGCGTCGATCACTTCAGCAAGCGGCTTGCGCACCTCGGGATCGACATCGGTCGAGATCTTTTTCAGCATTCGCAGCAAGTCATCGTTGCGGGCGGCATTTTGCGCCAGCGTCCACTTTGCCATCGCACCGATGGTCAGGTAATCGACCTTGTCTTTATCGAGCGACAGTTCGAGCGCGGCAACGATACGCCGGACGGGTGCTTCCCAGCCGGTCGCGAAGTAATAGCCCCAATTCAAATCGATGACGCTGGAGTCGTCCTTGATCGAAAGCGCCGTCAGCGTCGGCTTATTGCCATAGAGGTACTTTTCGATCAGCACTCTGCGGGCCGGCATGCGTTCGACGAACTTCGTCAGCAGCGCACGCCAACGCGGCAGGCCGGAATACGCGATGCCCTTGATCACGAGCACCTGGTCCTCTGGCGGCAGCGGAAACATCTTGGTTATCAGATCTTCGGCGATGCGTGGATTGGCCCCCAGCACGCCCGCCACAAAGCCGATGTAGACTCCGGACTGGTCCGTGTCCCTCGTCACGCCGAACTCCGACATCGCCTTAACGGCTTGCGGCAGCCGTTGGGGCTCAGGATTCTTGCGATAGTCGTTGATCCATTTGAGCAGCTCTTGCGAATCGTGAAACGGCTTCGCCGCCCTGTCTTTTGCGCGTTTCGCGACGGCAGAATTTTTCGCAGGCCTCGCAAGTGTGAAATCATTCGTTTTCACGGGTCTCGCCAGTGCCCATGCCGGCAGGATAACAAGCCAAGTTAAGCCAAGAATGGCGATGACGCGACGCATGACACCCCCCTCGGCGCATCGTTGTTCCTGAACTTTCAATGAAATCGGACACCACGCCCTCGGGATGGTGATTTTGTGGCGCAGCACGCAATGCCTTGCTTGACCTTGGCGGCGGCCCAATTTTAGGTGCGCCATGACCGAAGAACCCGCGACATTGACACCGCCACCGGAAACGCCCGCAAAGACCGGGCCGGAGGTCATTGCGGCCTACCTCAAACTGCTGCCGCAGAGCCCTGGCGTATATCGAATGCTCGATACGGACGGCGAGGTGATCTACGTCGGCAAGGCGAGGTCTCTCAAAGCGCGCGTTTCGAATTATGCGCGACTGAACGGCCATACGAACCGCATTGCACGGATGATCCTCTCCACCGCGTCGATGGAGTTCGTGTCGGTGCGTACCGAAGCCGAGGCGTTGCTGCTTGAGGCGAACCTCATCAAGCGCTTCCGCCCCCGCTTCAACGTGCTGATGCGCGACGACAAGTCGTTTCCCTATATTCTCATCAGCCGCGACCATGCCGCGCCCGCCGTCATGAAGCATCGCGGTGCGCGCAACCGCAAAGGCCGGTACTTCGGGCCGTTTGCCTCGGCGGGCGCGGTCAGCCGCACCGTCAACATGCTGCAGCGGGCGTTTCTTTTGCGCTCGTGCTCCGACAGCGTCTACGACAGCCGCACGCGACCGTGCCTGCTCTATCAGATCAAACGTTGCTCGGCGCCGTGCACCGGTGAGATCAGCCTAGAAAATTACGGCAGGCTGGTCGACGAAGCGGAGAGCTTTCTCAGCGGCGAGAGTCAGACAGTCCGCGAGATGTATCAACGGCTGATGGCGGAAGCTGCGGAGAAACTCGAATTCGAGACCGCCGCGACCTATCGAAACCGTCTGTGGGCTTTGGCGCACGTTACGGCCGATCAGTCGATCAATCCGGAAGGCGTGCAAGAGGCCGACGTATTCGCTGCCTACCAGGACGGCGGACAAACGTGCATCCAGGTCTTCTTTTTCCGCACCGGACAGAACTGGGGCAACCGCGCGTATTATCCGAAAGCGGATCGCTCGCTGAACGTCGAAGACGTGCTCGATAGCTTCATCGCGCAGTTCTACGACGACAAACCGGTGCCGCGCCTAATCCTGATCTCGCACGATATTCCAAATCGCGACTTGCTGGCCGAGGCCTTGACGACGAAGGCCGAACGGAAGGTCGAAATCCGCGTGCCGTCACGCGGCACAAAATCGACGCTTGTCGAACACGCGCTTGCGAATGCCCGCGAAGCGCTCGGGCGGAAGCTCGCGGAAAGCTCTTCGCAGGCGCGGCTGCTTGAGGGCGTCGCAGAACGGTTCTCACTCGCGGCCGTGCCGCGCCGTATCGAAGTTTTCGACAACAGCCATATCTCCGGCACCAACGCCGTCGGCGGCATGATCGTCGCGGGGCCGGAAGGGTTCGTCAAAGGGCAGTATCGCAAATTCAATATCAAGTCGCCGGAGACGACGCCGGGGGACGACTACGCCATGATGCGCGAGGTTCTGACCCGGCGCTTCAAGCGCATCGCAGAGGCCGAGGTTCTCGATGAGATAGAGACCGAGGTCGAAGAGATTGCCTCGGACGTCAGTGGAGGTCCGCTTTCTCCCATTATCGACGATGCCGACGACGCTGCAGATGAACGCGCGTTTCCAGACAAGCCCGATCTCGTGCTGATCGACGGTGGTCTCGGTCAGCTTTCGGTTGCGCGAGACGTTTTGGCCAGTTTCGGGTTGCACGACATTGTATTGATCGGTGTCGCAAAAGGTCCGGATCGCGACGCGGGCCGTGAACATTTCCACATTCCAGGGCGCGATCGGCCGATCATGCTTGAAGCAAAGGACCCGGTGCTCTACTTCGTGCAGCGGCTGCGTGACGAAGCACATCGGTTTGCGATCGGCACGCACAGGGCGAAGCGCGCGAAATCGCTCGGCGCCAATCCACTCGACGAGATCGAGGGCATTGGCCCCACGCGCAAGCGGGCGCTTCTGAAACACTTCGGTTCGGCCAAGGCGGTATCACGCGCCGGTGTCGAAGACTTGAAGGCAGTCGATGGAATCTCGGCCGATATGGCAAAAAAAATCTACGACTTTTTCCACGAGCGGGCGGGATAGTCGCGGGTGTTTTTTATCGGCTAGCCAGCCGGGCGTTGTCCGCCCTAATTTCGCGGCACTTGAGGGCGATGGGCCATCTCCCTTTTGCTCAATTCAATTTCTAAAGGCTGCTGTTCTGCCGATGCTCAGACGTGTGCTTGCAATCGCTACCCTAGCCCTTCTCATCGCCGTACCGCGGGCCGATGCCCAGGACGCCACTGTGAACGGCTGGGCGCCCGTTGCCGATCCTGTCAAGGAAACGAAGGCGGCTCCGGCTCAATCGCAAGCGCAGGCTCAGTCCGTCGCTCCAGCGCAATCTGCGGCACAGCCGGCACAGTCAGTGGCGCCTGCGCAACAGCCATCGGAAGCAGCTCCAGCAGCTCATCCAGCGCCCGCGACGCCCGCCGCACCGCCCGCGGCGCAAACACCTGCAGCCGCCCCTCCTGCGGCGGCAGCATCTCCCTCAGCACCCGCACAAACAGCCCCGGCAGCCGCGGCCCCTGCTCCGGCTGCACCACCTACACCTCCGGCCGCAGCAGGGGCGCCAGCAACACCTGCTCAAGCCGCGGCACCGGCAGCGCCCGCCGCGCCTCCGGCTCCGCCGGCTGTTTCCCAGGAAGTGAACGCGGAGATCACCAATCTCGTCGGCCAGATGGACGGAGCGGAGAAATCGCTCTCGAATATCTCCAACGCCGACAACGATCTCGGGCAATTGCGCGACAGGCTCGACGCGGTGATTGCAAAGACGACGGAAACGGCAGATTCATTGCGTCCGCGCCTTGCCGACATTCAAACACAAATCAAACGGCTCGGGGCTGCCCCCGGAAAAGATCAGCCGCCCGAAACGCCCGCCGTTGCAGCAGAGCGAGCGCGGCTCGGCACGCGCGAGGCGGATATCTCGGGAGCCATCAAGACCCTCGAAAATACTTGGTGGCGTGCACGTCAGGCGATCGACAAAATCACCGAGTTGCGGCTCAAGATGTTCGTGCGCAGCCTCACCGAACAGATGGCGAGCCCGATCTTCCCCGAATTCTGGAACGACTTCCAGCAACGCAGGGCTTCCGTCCAGTGGCGCCTCGATTATAACGCGCGGGACTGGAGCGACGCAGTCAGCAGGCAGAAGACCAGCGCCCTGATGCTGCTCGTCGCAGTCATCGGCGTCTATCTGCTGCTCAAGACCGTAGTGGTTTCGATTACGCGCTATCGAGCCGCACCGAATGCCACGCCGCCGACGTTCTTCCAACGCGCCGCTTCCGCAGCCTGGATTGCGCCGGTACGAGCGATACCGGGGGTAGCGGCGGCCTTCCTGGCTTATGGCGGCCTCGAATACCTCGGACTGCTCTATTATCCAACCGCCGCGCCGGTCGGCGTCGCCCTGCTCGAAGCATCGCTTGTGTTCGTGGCGGTGTCTGCGCTCATCATCACGGTCTTTGCGCCGCGCAGCCAAGAGCGCCGGCTGATGCAGCTTTCCAATCGCAGCGCGCGGCGCATTTCGCGGCTTCTCGTCATACTGACACTGATCTATTCGATCGATCTCTTCCTGTCGAAGTTCGCGCAAATTCTGTATTTGCCGCTCTCGATGAGCGTGGCGCAGTCGCTGTTTACAAGCATCGCCTTTGCTCTTGTCCTGATCGGGCTGTTGCTCACGCCGTTCCAAACGAACCAAATGACGCGCACGCATCCCGTCACGCGCAGCGAGCCGCTGTGGCTCAAGCTGCCGCTTTGGGGTGCAGCGTTGGCTATCATCGTCCTTTGTCTGACGGGCTACATCGCGCTCGGCCGGTTCCTGGCGCAACAATTGGTCATGACCGGCGTCGTCGGACTTGTTGCGATGCTTCTCATCCTCGCAATCCGGGCCTTTACGCGCGGCAGCACGACGTCGCGCGGGCATATCAGCGAGCTTCTCGAATCTCGGATGGGCTTCGATGATGTTCGCCGCAAGCAACTTGGCTGGCTGACAGAAACGGTGCTCACCTTTGGCGTAGCGCTCGTCACCGTACCCGTTCTGTTGCTGCAATGGGGCTTTTCGGCTCCCGATATCCGCGATTGGATGCAGCGGGCGTTCTTCGGCTTCGAAGTCGGCTCGATGCGTATCTCGATCGTGCGCATCCTGGTCGGCATCGCGCTTTTCATCGCGGTGATCGTGGTCACGCGAATGATCCAGCGGCGTTTGCGCGACAACGTTCTTATCGCGCCGAAAATGGATCCCGGCATCGCGAACTCGATCGACACCGCCGTCGGGTACGCTGGCACGGCTCTCGCCGCCGTCATGGCGATCTCTTACGCCGGGTTCAACATCACGAACCTCGCGATCGTCGCTGGTGCGCTGTCGGTCGGTATCGGTTTCGGGCTGCAGTCGATCGTCAATAACTTCGTGTCTGGTCTCATCCTTTTGATCGAACGACCGATCAAGGTCGGCGATTGGATTGTCGTCGGCAGCGAACAGGGAACTGTGAGAAATATTTCGGTCCGTTCGACCGAGATCGAAACGTTCGACCGGGCAAGCCTCATCGTGCCTAACTCGGAACTCATTACCGGCCGCGTCTTGAACTGGACGCACCGGAGTGCGCTCGGCCGAGTGGTACTGAAATTTTCTGCCGGTGCCTATATCGACCCTCGGGAGGTGCTGAGCATCCTAAACGAATGTGCTGCCCGGCACCCCACGGTGCTGCGAGAGCCTAAGCCTCTCGCGACGTTCGACGGCTACACATCTTCCTCTACCGAATATACGCTGCGGATCTTCCTGCCCGACATAACGAGTTCGCTCAAGGTCCAGTCCGACCTTCGCATCGCGATTTATGAAGCGCTTCTGAGGTCGAGCACCGTCAGCCGCGGGGCTTTCGCGCCGCCAATGCCCATCAGCGAGGCGCCGCCGCCATCGCCAATCAGCGAGGTGCCCCCGCCATCGCTCGTCAAGGAAACGTCGGACGCCGAAAGGTGAGGCTGGCTGCGGCTTTCTGCCCTGAGCCGTTCACCATCGGCACGCACTTTGCTCGCCGGGGATTGACGTCCCGGCGGTGCTACGGCTACCCAAAACCATGGATCACGTCGCGCACCGCTCGCTGTCAATGAGCCTGCCCAATATCCTAACTTACGGACGGATTGCGGCCGTGCCCGTGCTTGCGGGCGTGCTGTTCTTCGGTACGGGCGAAATTGCGCGCTGGCTGGCGTTCGCGATTTTCGTTGCCGCATGCGTGACGGACTGGCTCGACGGCTATTTGGCCAGGATCTGGGAGCAGCAGTCCAATCTCGGCCGGATGCTCGACCCTATCGCCGACAAGCTGCTGGTCGGCGCGACGCTGCTGATGCTGGTCTACGCGGGCACCATCGGCAGCTGGTCGATCTGGGCGGCGCTGACCATCCTGTCACGCGAGATCCTGGTATCGGGATTGCGCGAGTTCCTGGCGGAGCTGAACGTCAAGGTGCATGTGACGCAGCTCGCCAAGTGGAAGACGGCAGTCCAGTTCATCGCGCTCGCGATCCTGCTGGCCGGTCCGGCCGCGGAGAAACTGCTTCCCGGCACGACGCTGGCCGGAATGGTGCTGCTTTGGATAGCGGCGCTCCTTACGCTTCTGACCGGCTATGACTATCTGAAAGCCGGCATCCGCCATGCGATCTATCGCTGAGCCTGACATGACTGAAAGACAATCGCCCCCTGAAGTGACGCTTCGCTATTTTGCGTGGCTGCGCGAGCGCGCTGGCGTCAGCGAGGAGCGACTGGCGCTGCCTGCCGATATCGTCACGGTCCGCGATCTTTTGCTCTGGCAGGCGCGCCGCGGGCAAGCATTCGAACAGGCGTTTGCCAAGCCTGAGGCAATCCGTGTCGCCATCGACCACGCCCATGTGAAACCAACGGCAGCCGTCGCCAACGCCCGCGAGATCGCCTTCTTTCCGCCAGTGACGGGGGGCTGATACCGTGGCCGTCCGGGTCTCGAGCGACGATTTCGATATTTCCGAGGAGATGGCGAAACTCTCCAGTGGTGATACCGGCATCGGCGGCGTGGCGCTGTTTGTCGGCAAGGTTCGTGGCGACGTCAAAGGTCAGCCGCTCGTGTCGATGACGCTCGAGCACTATCCGGGCATGACGGAAGCTGAACTCGGACGCATCGAGGCGGAGGCGTGCAGCCGCTTCAAGCTTTCGGCGTCGCTGATCGTCCATCGGGTGGGCGAACTCAAGCCCGGCGACAACATCGTGCTCGTGATCGCCTGCGCGCCGCACCGACAGGATGCGTTCGCCGGCGCCGAATACCTGATGGATTACCTCAAAACGCGCGCGCCATTCTGGAAAAAGGAAACGCTTGGCGACGGCAGCGCACAGTGGGTCGATGCCCGCGAAAGCGATGAGGATGCCGCCACCGCGTGGAGTCAAACGACCAAATAGATTTTTGAGCTGCGATACCCGGCATTTTAGTGCCGCAATTAACGGCCGCTTAACTGGCTGAGCCGGATAACCTTAATCCTTGTGCCACTTTGACCGCCAAAACGCCATCTTCCGTAGGCACACAGATCGTATCTGTGGCGCACGGGCTGGGTGGGCGCGCCTTGGGGGAATTGGAACGTATGCGTAGCTTGGCTCGACGCGCATTATGCAGCGTCTTTGCGGCAATCATTGCCGCCGCTGCGGTGTGCCCCGCCTACGCCGACGAGTTGCAGGTCGCAGCCACGGCAGCAACAGCCGTGCCCGCACCTGTCCCCACCGCCGCGCATCGCGTCACCGGCACGCGCTTCGTCATCGGCCTCGACAGCAAAGTCAAATACCAGATCTTCTCGCTTTCAAACCCGAACCGCGTCGTGATCGAACTTCCGGAGGTTGACGTGCGGCTGCCGGAGCTTAACGGCAAGACGCCAGTCGGTCTCGTCCGGAGTGTACGTGCGGGACTCGCTGCGCCGGGCAAGATGCGTGTCGTAATCGGCGTCACCCAGCCCGTCGTCGTCGAGAACTCCGAGATTTCCAAAGACGCCAAGGGGCATTACCGAATATCGCTTGCCATCCTTCCGGCCAGCGCAGCGCTCAAAGGTGACGTCAAAGGCGTGGCGACGCGGACAGGGCTTGCTCCGCTCAGCATCCAGCCGCCACTTCCCCGTCTTGCCGAAAGCCCAAAGGAACGGGCGGCGCGGACGTTCAAGCCGATTATCGTGCTCGACCCGGGGCACGGCGGTTACGACTCCGGTGCAGAGAAACGCGGCATCGTCGAAAAGAACGTCGTCCTGGCATTCGGGCTGGTGTTGCGCGATTTGCTTGAGAAGACCGGCCGCTACAAAGTGCTGATGACGCGCAGCGACGATACCTTCATCCCGCTCGACGAGCGGACGCGTTTTGCCGAAAGAAACAAGGCGAACCTTTTCATCGCGATCCACGCCGATTATTCCGACGGCGGCTCACGCGCACGGGGCGCCACGATCTATTCGCTCCGCGACGGCGTCGCCAAAAAGCTTGAACGCTCCGCGAAAGGCGAGATTGCACGCAACGTGTTGTCGCCAGACGAAATCGACACCGTCAAGAGCGTCAATGGCGACGTCAACGCCGTCAGAGACATTCTCGCGGATCTCGCCGATCGCGATGTCGAGCTGACGCACGAACGTACAGGCATGTTCGCGAAGTCGGTGATTGAGAACATGGGGGAAAGCACACCGCTTCGCGACGAGCCGGAGCAACAAGCCGCTTTCCGCGTTCTCAAGACAGCCCAGTTCCCATCCGTGCTGATCGAACTGGCCTACGTCACCAACCCGAAAGACGCGAGCAACCTCAAGTCGGACGAATGGCGCGAGAAGGTCGCGCAGTCGATCGTCGCCGCGATCGACAACTACTTCTCACGCGATATCGCCAGATTGCCTATGTAGTTGGGCGCTTCCGACTCCGCTTCGAGGAGCCGGCCGGAAGCGCCGAGATATTCGCTGCGTCATCCGCGCCTGGCGGCCGGCTTCCCGAAGGGAAGTCGTCAAGCGCAAAAAATAAGGCCGGCTCATCAAAGCCGGCCTTGGTATCTGGTGTGGCAGGAGATCGTCGCACCGATCTCCCGCAGTGCATCAGTTATCTCCTACATGGAGGATGCTTATGGTGTTGACGCCAGAGCAGAATAAGCCAACGTTTCCTCGACATATCGCGCGAAGAGTACGCTTCGCTGGATCGGAGAAATTCGATTGGCCGGTGACAGCGCTTCTGCATGAGGCACTCCATCTTCCAGGTAACCGCCCATTCGCTCGATAGAGCGGATTTTCCGATACCGAGACAACGCACGCGCTCGTTCAGCACTCGGGCTCACTGAGCGGCGCGCTAACGTTCCGGGTTCGGTATCGACGGGGCGGGGAGGGTTGGACAGAGACGTGAAGTCGTAGAGCCTGAACACGAACGACGCTCCCTCGGGCAGCCCTGTCCATCGCTGCCACGCGCCGTTCGAAGCCATCTGCCGGTCCGTCTGGATCCGGTTCAGAGAAGAGAAGGGCATGGACCCCTAGTTCTCGCTCTGACGCTCGCACAATGTTGTAAGGACATGCTTTGGCCGCATACCTCACAACGCTTCACGACTCGTAGGCTAAGCGATTCGCGTGACGTTTCGTGAGATCAGCAACATAGCGGGTGGGGACGAGAAGACGAACGGGCTTGCCGGCAGCGTTGACCTCCACCGGAGACCCACCCGCCTCGTCGCCGTCGATCTCAACGGGCGTTGTCCTCAGGCGGCCGATGCGAGCGGTGTTGACCGGCAGAACATGGACGCCTTTGGGCCGCGTTTCCGGCCGGGCAATCCAACCGAAAGCCAGCGAAATGAGATTGGCTGCCGTCTCAAGGCGCGTTCCTGCTTCCATCACGACTGCCATGAGACGGTCACGTCCGAGGCCGGCGTCCGGCGCCAGCTCGAACACGCTTGCGTAACGGCTGGCGAAGGACAGGATCGTCCAACTCGCCTCGAACCTGCGGCCATCGAGTTCAACGTCGAAGCGCTGCGGACCTTCGGCGAGTGTTTTCAAAACCGGATAGACATAGGCTCCACGTCCGAACGCCCGTTTCGTCCGATAGCTCAGCCTGGCGACGACGCGTGCATCGAACCCCGCTCCAACCATCAAGAAAAACGGAGCGCCATTCACAAGGCCGCCGCGAACGTCGACCGCAGTGTCGGAAAGCAGCACGTCCGCCACCTCCCCTGCCCGCTTGCGTAGTCCAATTTCGTTGGCGAGGACGTTGCCAGTCCCAATCGGAATGACGCCAACCGGGAGCTTGGTGCCGGCGGCGCCCGTTGCGACGGCACGGAATGTTCCGTCACCACCGGCTGCAATCACGGCGTCGCAGACGTCGCGCCCTGCCAGTTCGCGGACGCGGTCAGCGGCTTCCTCGGCGCTGCGAGCCGGAACCTGGAAGACGTCCGCGTCTCGTGCGCGCAATGCACCCAGCACCCCGTCGAGAAGCCTCGGCAGTGCAACGCCCGCTGTCGCGTTGAAAACAAGTGCAAATCGGCGCCGCATCGGCGAGGCGAACCCCCATAAGAGAATGGCGGCGCCGTTCAGCGCCGCCAGAATGCCTGATGGGACATCGCGTATTCGCCGCGAGTTGCGGCGTCAAGACTGTCGTTTAGCGGTGGGCTTCCAGGGCGGCAGGCGATTCCGCCTGCCGAGCTGTCGACGTCACCGCCTTTTGGACCTTTTCGAAGGCCCGGACTTCGATCTGCCGGATACGTTCACGGCTGACGCCGAACTCTTCCGACAACTCTTCAAGCGTTGCAGGCTCTTCGGAAAGCCGCCGCGCCTCGAAGACGCGACGCTCGCGATCGTTCAGAACCGACATCGCAGACGACAGGTACGACTTGCGCCGTGACAGTTCTTCGTCCTCGACGAGGCGATCTTCCTGCGTTGGCGTATCGTCGACGAGCCAATCCTGCCATTCGCCGGATTCGGCTTCGGCGCGGATCGGCGCATTCAGAGAGGCGTCACCGCCAAGGCGCCGGTTCATGTTGACGACGTCTTCTTCGGGAACGCCGAGCTTGGTCGCGATCGTCTTGACGTGCTCGGGCTTCAGATCGCCATCGTCCAGCGCCTGTAGTTGGCTCTTGGCGCGCCGCAGATTGAAGAAGAGCTTCTTCTGCGCCGCCGTGGTGCCCATCTTCACAAGGCTCCACGAGCGCAGGATGTACTCTTGAATGGACGCGCGGATCCACCACATCGCATACGTAGCAAGGCGAAAGCCCTTGTCCGGATCGAAACGTTTGACGGCCTGCATCAGGCCGACGTTGCCTTCGGATATGACTTCGCCGATCGGCAGACCATAGCCGCGATAGCCCATGGCGATACGGGCGACGAGGCGAAGGTGCGACGTCACGAGTTTTTCGGCGGCGTCCGCGTCCTGATGTTCCTGCCAACGCTTGGCGAGCATAAATTCCTCGTCAGGCGCGAGCATCGGAAACCGGCGGATCTCTTCCAGATACCGCGACAGGCCGAGTGAACCGCCGGCCAACGACGGAAGACCTTTTGCTGCTGATGCCATTTGCCCTCTGCAGAACCTTCACCCGTTTCCGGTTCGGCCCCGCGCTCCCTTCTCCGTGTCAGAGTCGCGATACGCTCCCCCAACGTCGGGTGTTACATAGTAGTAAAATCCAAAAATTCATCTGGGGTTCCGGTAACTTCCACTTGAATGCTCCGTCACCAAACCCCAGGTTTTGAGGACTTGTGTCTGTTAGGAACGCCGCCGGCGGCGTTTATCCGTTGGCACTGTTGGCTTAGGCTGCAAAGCCTCTCCAAGATGTTCGAGTTCCAATGGCAATTTGCTGTAAAAATTCAGCTTTTTGCCTGTAATTGGATGCTCGAACTCAAGTCGTTCAGCGTGCAATGCTTGTCGCACCAATGCGCTTGCCTGGTCTTTCGCATTTGCACGAACCGTCGCCAGTCGGGTCTTAAAGCCTGCGCCATACGTCGGATCGCCCACGACTGGATGGCCGATATGCGCAAGATGCACGCGTATCTGATGCGTACGTCCGGTTTCGAGAACGAGCCGAAGGAGCGAAATATCGCCGGACGGAACCTCGCCGGGAAAGACGTCGAGAACCTCATAGTGGGTTTTAGCCTCGCGACCGTTTTCTCCCCGGGCGACGGCGATTTTGAGGCGATTGGCACGGCTGCGCTCTAGGCGCGCATCGATACTGCCGGCAGGTTTGGGAAGTCGACCCCAGACGAACGCAAGATAACTTCGATGCAGTCGGCCGTCGCGGCCGTGGCTTTTGAATTGCTCCGCCAGTCCTTGATGGGCCGCATCGGATTTCGCGATGACAAGAAGTCCAGAGGTGTCCTTATCGAGGCGATGAACGATGCCCGGACGTTTGACACCGCCAATGCCCGAGAGGCTGTCGCCGCAGTGGGCAATCAGAGCATTCACGAGCGTCCCAGCGTCGTGTCCGGCGGACGGATGCACGACCAAGCCGGCCGGCTTATCGATCACGATGACGTCGTCATCCTCGTAGACGATGTCGAGTGCGATCTCTTCGCCTTGAACGCCCGATTCTTCGGCGGGCGGGACGCTAACCGTGTATGTCAGGCCTGGTTTGACCGGCGTGCGCAGCTCTCGTATCGTGTCGCCTGCGCTGACGTGACCATCGCGAATGAGCGCTTGGACGCGAGCGCGGCTCATGCCTTCGATCTTCGTTGCAAGCCATCGATCGACACGCTGGCCGGCATCTTCGGGCCCCGCGACAATGTCGATGTGGCTTGTTGTTTTTTCGTCGATCGGCACGTGATTACCAGAAAGAAAACCTGAGAGATGACCCATCCTGAGCCGCCTTCGGACGACTTGATGCGCGAACAGCGGCTGCAACGCAATCTGAAGATCGTCATCGCCGTTCTCGGACTTATGATTTTTGCCGGATTGGCGGCCGTGGCGTTCAAAATCATCTCGACGGCGATGCGTCCGGCGGGAAGCGGGGTTTCGTCGCGAACAACGACAGCCGGCACTGACGCGACCGTATCGTTCGAATTGCCCAAAGGGGCCAAAATCGTTTCGATGTCCCTTTCTGGAAACCGTCTTGCAATCCAGCATGATGGGCCGTCGGGGCCCGGCATCACCATTCTGAATGCAGAAACCGGTCGACGCGTCCTCGAATTGAAACCGACCGAGACATTGCCGCGGAACTAGCGCGGCGCCTAGCCTGGATGCCGGAGGACGCGGGAGGCGGATAAGTTGCCGTTCCCACCCTGGGTTTATTCCTGGCTTGCGGCTTAGTACGTCGGGTTTGCCGCGCTGACGGGGCTTGATCGGCCACCGACACTCGACTACACGTCGCACTGCGCCGGCCCCGTTCGTCTAGTGGCCTAGGACACCCGCCTCTCACGTGGGCAACAGGGGTTCGAGTCCCCTACGGGGCGCCAAACCTATCCAGAGACCTTTCCCAAAGGCC